>NZ_WVRJ01000010.1:0-180997 GCF_013110855.1 Ruegeria sp. HKCCD4884 | reverse complement strand
TCATGAACACGACCATCTTCGGGATGCCAACCTGGCGGCCCAGCAGGATGTGCTCACGCGTCTGCGGCATCGGGCCGTCTGCTGCGTTCACAACCAGGATCGCGCCGTCCATCTGGGCAGCACCAGTGATCATGTTCTTGACGTAGTCGGCGTGGCCGGGGCAGTCAACGTGCGCATAGTGGCGGTTGTCGGTCTCGTATTCCACGTGGGCGGTCGAGATGGTGATGCCGCGCGCTTTTTCTTCCGGCGCACCGTCAATCTGGTCATACGCTTTGAAGTCACCGAAATACTTGGTGATTGCTGCGGTCAGCGTGGTCTTGCCGTGGTCAACGTGGCCAATCGTGCCGATGTTGACGTGCGGTTTTGTACGCTCAAACTTTTCCTTTGCCATGATGGCCTCCTTTTTCGGTAATGAAGGGAGCCCCTGACCGGAGCTCCCTCAAATCTTCGCTTATGCGTATTTCGCTTGGATCTCGTCCGAGATGTTCTGCGGAACCGGATCGTAGTGGTCGAACTGCATGGTGAACTGGGCACGGCCCGACGACATCGAACGCAGAGTGTTGATGTAGCCGAACATGTTCGCCAGCGGAACGAACGCGTCGATCGCGATTGCGTTGCCGCGCGGTTCCTGACCAGACACCTGGCCACGACGCGAGGTCAGGTCGCCGATGATACCGCCGGTGTATTCTTCCGGGGTGATCACTTCGACCTTCATGATCGGTTCCAGCAGTTTCGCGCCAGCTTTGCGCATGCCTTCACGCATACACATACGGGCCGCGATTTCGAACGCCAGAACGCTCGAGTCAACGTCGTGGAACTTACCGTCCAGCAGGGCGACCTTGAAGTCGATCACGGGGAAGCCAGCCAGCGGGCCGCTGTCCATAACCGACTGGATGCCTTTTTCGACACCCGGGATGTATTCCTTCGGAACGGCACCACCAACGATGCGGCTTTCGAACGAATAACCTTCGCCCGGCTCGGTCGGAGTGATCTCGAGCTTGACCTCACCGAACTGACCCGAACCACCCGACTGTTTCTTGTGGGTGTAGGTGTGCTCGACCGGCATCGAGATGGTTTCACGATAGGCCACCTGCGGTGCGCCGATATTCGCTTCAACCTTGAACTCGCGCTTCAGACGGTCAACCAGAATGTCCAGGTGAAGTTCGCCCATGCCTTTCATGATGGTCTGACCCGATTCCAGATCAGTTTCCACACGGAAGGACGGGTCTTCGGCGGCCAGACGGGCCAGACCCTGAGACATCTTTTCCTGGTCGCCCTTGGTTTTGGGCTCAACCGCGATCTCGATCACCGGATCGGGGAAGGTCATGGTTTCCAGAACCACCGGATCCTTCGCATCACACAGGGTGTCACCGGTGGTGGTGTCTTTCAGACCCGCCAGCGCGATGATGTCGCCTGCAAACGCTTCTTCGATCTCTTCCCGGTTGTTCGAGTGCATCATCATCATACGACCGATGCGCTCTTTCTTACCTTTGGTCGAGTTCAGGATCGAGTCACCCTTGTTCATGGTGCCCGAGTAGATCCGGGTAAAGGTCAACGAGCCAACAAAGGGGTCGTTCATGATTTTGAACGCCAGACCCGAGAACGCCATTGCGTCATCGGCACGACGCGCGATGTCACGAACTTCCTCCTCGTCGCCGGGCTTAAAGCCCATGTAATCAACAACGTCCAGCGGGCTGGGCAGATAGTCGATCACAGCGTTGAGCAGCGGCTGAACACCTTTGTTCTTGAACGCAGAACCACCCAGAACCGGAACAAACGCGATGTCCAGGGTGCCTTTGCGCAGCAGGGCGCGCAGGGTCGGAACGTCGGGCTCATTGCCTTCCAGGTATTCCATCATCGCGTCGTCGTCCATTTCGACGGCCGCTTCGATCATCTTGCCGCGCCATTCGTCAGCCATGTCTTTCAGGCTGTCGCGGATCGGAGCTTTGATCCAGCTTGCGCCCAGATCTTCGCCCTGCCACAGCCACTCTTCCATGGTGACCAGGTCGATCAGACCTTCCAGCTCGGACTCGGCGCCGATCGGAATACCAACCGGAACAGCGCGTGCGCCGGTGCGGTCTTCGATCATGCGAACGCAGTTGAAGAAGTCCGCGCCGATCTTGTCCATTTTGTTGACGAAAACCATACGCGGAACCTTGTAGCGGTCAGCCTGACGCCACACGGTTTCGGTCTGGGGCTCAACACCGGCGTTTGCGTCCAGAACGCAAACGGCACCGTCGAGAACCGCCAGCGAACGTTCAACTTCGATGGTGAAGTCAACGTGGCCGGGGGTGTCGATGATGTTCAGGCGGTGCTTGGGGGTATCGGCGGTCTGACCGTCTTCGGTGCGTTCCCAGAAGGTGGTGGTCGCAGCCGATGTGATGGTGATGCCGCGTTCCTGCTCCTGCTCCATCCAGTCCATGGTGGCTGCACCATCGTGCACCTCACCGATGTTGTGGGATTTACCAGTGTAATACAGGATACGCTCCGAGCAGGTGGTCTTACCTGCGTCGATGTGCGCCATGATACCGAAGTTACGGTACAGTTCGAGCGGATATTCGCGTGCCATTTTTGATAAGCCTCTGAATTACCAACGGTAGTGGCTGAAGGCTTTGTTCGCCTCGGCCATCTTGTGGGTGTCTTCGCGCTTCTTCACGGCAGTACCGCGGGACTGTACAGCGTCCAGCAGTTCACCGGCGAGGCGTTCTTCCATGGTGTTTTCGTTGCGGCCACGCGCAGCAGTGATCAGCCAACGGATGGCCAGTGCTTCGCGGCGCTCGGGGCGCACTTCGACCGGAACCTGATAGGTTGCACCACCAACCCGGCGCGAGCGAACCTCGACCGACGGTTTGATGTTGTCGAGTGCTTCGTGGAACACTTCGACAGGAGCGCGCTTTACCTTGTTCTCAACGCGGTCAAACGCGTTGTAAACGATGCGCTCTGCGACCGACTTCTTGCCGTCGATCATCAGGTTGTTCATGAATTTGGTCAATACCTTGTCGCCAAATTTGGCGTCAGGCAGGACTTCGCGTTTTTCGGCGGCGTGACGACGTGACATATCAGCCTCTCCTTCTTACTTGGGACGCTTCGCGCCGTATTTCGAACGACGTTGCTTACGGTCTTTGACGCCCTGAGTATCCAGAACACCGCGCAGGATGTGGTAACGCACACCGGGAAGGTCTTTCACACGGCCGCCACGGATCAGAACAACCGAGTGTTCCTGCAGGTTGTGGCTTTCACCGGGGATGTAAGAGATGACCTCGAACCCGTTGGTCAGGCGCACCTTGGCAACCTTACGCATAGCCGAGTTCGGCTTCTTCGGTGTGGTGGTGTACACGCGGGTGCAGACGCCGCGCTTCTGCGGGCACTGCTCCAGGTGCATGGACTTCGAGCGTTTTACTTTGGGCTGCCGCGGTTTGCGGATCAGCTGTTGAATAGTTGGCATTCCGGTTCTTTCCCCGTTTTGCAACACACATGACATGCACGCGCGTTGCGTGCGGCTAAATTCGCTGCGTTCGTGCGTCCACAAGCGCAAAACCCACGAGCGTTCCCATTCCGAGGTGAACGTCGCGGTTGTTTCTCAGAGGGCGCGAACTGTAAAATTGTCCGGGCCTTGACCAGCTCATTACTGGAATCGGCTACGGGGCGGCCCCCGGCACCGAGATGACGCGCGTAATAGGGGGAGTCGGCCCAAGTGTCAACAGCACTATCCCGACAACCGCGACCTGCTGGGGTTTTGGACTTAACACATTGCCCCAAAAGGCAACCTCATCCCTGTTGCGACCGGTGTACAGCGGGGGCATAGTTGCGCTGACTACCAGCCGATGGACGACAGATGCAAGTGATTGGCCTGTGCCGTTTTTCCTATCCCGCGATTGGCGGCTTTCGGCTGAGCCACAAGACAATCGAGGAGCAAAGGCAGTTTCTCTATGCACCCGACAGAATGGAAGAACGCTTTCGCTTGTTTGAAACCGTTACCCTGCCCGGTTTTCGCGCCCAAACGGATGAACGTTTTGAGCTGCTGGTTTTAACAGGGACATGCCTGCCGCCGCCTTATTCGCAACGGCTGCGCGATCTGACCGCCGGGGTCAAACAGGTCCGCATCATTGAGAAGGAACCCGCAGATCACAAGCGAGTGATGCGGGAGGTTCTGAACACCGCCAGAACAGACCCGCATAAACCCTGCCTTCAGTTTCGGCATGACGACGATGACGCGGTCTCGGTCGACTTCATAGAAAAGCTCCGCTCTGCAACGCGCGAAAACGCAGGGCTAATGCAGCAAAGCGAGTCAGTCGCGATCGACTACAACCACGGTTACGTCGCCCGGCGTGACAAAAATGAGTTGCACGTTGCGCAGGTCTATCGGTCGCTGTTGGGGGTCGGCTTGGGTATGTATGTTCGGGGCGGAAGTAAACAGACAATCTTTGACCGTTTGCACAACAGACTGGCGCGGTTCATGCCGGTGGTCAGCTACCCGGACGCGCCCATGTGGGTGCGTATGCTGCACGGGTTCAACGACTCGGACCATGCCCGCAAGGACACGCGTGAGCTGTTGCCGCTTACACCAGAACAGGCGGAAGATTTGCGGACACGTTTCGCGATCCACCCTAAAGAGTTCGAAACTACACCTGTGCGGGGTTGAGCGGATGCAGGTCCTCGGTCTTTGCCGGTTTTCTTATCCCGCCATTGGTGGGTTTCAGACCATGCACGCCACTGTCGAAGAACGGCGGCAGTTTCTGTATCAATCTGAACGGCTGGACGAACGATTCCGGTTGTTTGAAACCATCGCCCTGCCCGGACTGAAACAGCAAACCGACCAAGACTTTCATCTTCTGATCGTTGTTGGTGAGTGCTTGCCCAAACCCGCCTTTGATCGCTTGCATGATCTGACCGCCGACCTGAAACAGGTGCAAATCGCCGCCAGATCTCCGGGCCGGCACAGAAAGGTCATGCAAGAGGTTATGAATGCCGCGCGCCAAAACCTCGACCTGCCCTGCCTGCAATTTCGTTATGATGACGATGATGCGGTGGCCGTGGATTTCATCGAACGTCTGCGTGGAACTGTAATTGACAACGCCGGGCTGTTTCAAAACCGAGCCATGGTTGCGATTGATTTCAACTGTGGCTACCTGGCGCGCGCAGATGCTGGGGGCATTCAAGCCAAGCGCGTACATCGTCCGTTGATGACAGCTGGACTTGGAATGTTTGTGCAAGGCGGCAACCGCAAATCGATCATGAACTTTAGCCACAACAGGATCAATCGGGCCATGCCTGTGATTACGCGTCCTGATAACCCGATGTGGGTCCGCGGCTTGAATCGGTTCAATGACTCTCCCAGAACCAGAAGCACGGATGTCGAACTCGGCCCCCTTTCGCAGCTTCAGGAGGCCGAGTTTCAATCACGCTTCGCCATTGATCAGAGCCATGTCAGGCGGGTTCACTCTGTGCCTTGACGGGCACGCTCGCGGAACAAGGTGAACAAACCAGCACCGACAATCAACGCAGCACCCAGCATTGTCACCGTGTCGGGCCATTCATCAAATACGACCCAACCCAGCCCCAGCGCCCAAAGCAGGCTGGAATACCGAAACGGCGCAACAAAGCCAACATCGCCCTGACGCATGACCATGACGCTGAACAGGTAGCCCATCAGCACAAAAATAGCAGCGGCGGCGACCAATGATCCCGCTGCGGCCGAAACCGGAACCCACCATTCAAACACCGAGGCAACCGCCGCAGCAATTGCGATAGAGCCTGAGGTTGCCAATGTCACAACCATCGACGGCACGTCGGCAGACATACGACGGGTGACGAGATCCCGCACCGTTATCGATGCCACGGCGATCAGCGCGTAGACAGAATAGATGCTGAAGCCGTCCGGGCCCGGCCGGACGATCAACACCATGCCTATGAATCCCACCACAATCGCCAGGGTGCGCCGCCAGCCCACCTGTTCCGAGAATACCAACGCGGCACCCAGCGTTACAGTCAGCGGCAGCGCTTGTAGAATGGCAGTTACGTTAGCAAGCGGCATGTTCTTCAACGCCGTCAGGAAAAAGAACGTGGCCGCCAGTTCAGTCAAGCTGCGTAACGCAACAAGCCATTTGTCGTGCCGCGAAAAATTCAGATGCAGAGCCCCAAGCGAACGGGCCAGCAGATAGACCAGAACAACAGCCAAGGCACCCCTTAAAGCCACCAACTGAAAAAGGGGCAGCTCCTGCAGCGCGATCTTCACCAGCGTATCGTTCAGGGTAAACGCGGCCATGCTGCCCATCATCAGCAAGGCACCTTTGGTATTCGGGGTCATGTTGGCTGGGCTCCGGGCTGGCAAACGCCGGTATTGGCCAAACTATAGCCTTGGATGTCAATATCGCTTTTGCCGTCAGCCGGATGTCAGCCGAAGGGGACAATGGTCCCAAACAGATTTAAACTGGACGGCTCGGTTGTATCTTTGACGAAATCCACCCAATCTTTTCCGTAGGTCTGCTCAAAAAAATCTGGGTACTTCCAAACAAGGTTGTGAAAGGTAAACGTCGTCAGCAACGCGCCAACCGTAAGCGCGCCTGCGAACTCTCGCAGTTTACCTTTCAGAAAAAGCATCACCATGATGCAAGCCCCGCCCGCAAGTCCGAGGCTGACGAAATCCTGCGTATCAACTTGCCGCTGAACCGGAATACCAACGGATTGATATTGAATGTAACGGGTCAGAAACACGGCACAGATTCCCAGCAAAAAGGCCCCCAAAAACGCACCGGGATAGGCCAAACGTTGCCAGATGCTCTCGGTTCTGGGCCGAGGTGCATTCCTTGCGTTCTCATCCGAGCGCTGTTTGATCCGCGCAACGCGATCTTCGAAAGAGTTGTTTTCTGTGCCCATGAGCCAATTCAAAATCAAATTAAAATCTCAAGCCAGAGCTAAACTAGAGATTGTATGACCGCAAGAACGAGCCATCGTGCACAAAGGCTGGGTTGGATCAAAATGTCGTGCTGTCCTGCGACAGTAACATGAACCGCGCGCACTTTGACCTGGGCTAACCGAAATCGGAACTTGGTTTTTTGAATCCTGACAGGCAGGAAAAACAAAAGGCCTACACAGGCCGGTTAACGGCACTGTTTTGATCCTAACTCCGCCGCGTACGATGCAAACGAATGAAATTGACGTGCGAACGATCTATGGCTGCAACGCGGGCTAAATGCACATTGCATCAATTCCAGTAGGATGGGATTAAGTGTCACATCAATTTAACTTGATGTATGCATGGAGTTGTTTTCCAGTCGACTAGAGAGTTGCCCAGGCAAGTGGAGGTAGAGGTGAAGGTGCAATCAGAGACATGCAGCAAGCCCCTCACATGGAAGTTGGGATTGGCGCTCGCACTTGGATATGCGTCGCAAGTCACCGCTCAGGACCAAAGAATTGTCAACGATGCGGAGTACTTCATTCTGGAAGCTCAAAACGGCTCAGTGTGGCAGGTAGAAGACCAACAACTTGACGCAAAGCTCGCCGAGTTGAGGGAGAAATACGGTTCTCCTCCCAACCTCATCCACTTAATGTGGGACGACCAGCCCCTTGGCGCAGTCGGCATCCCAGCCATGCAACAAATCCGTGGATACGAGACGCCGAACCTCAATCAGATGGCCGAAGAGGGCATGCTGTTCACGCGCATGTACACCGAGCCCGCATGTACACCTACAAGGGCCGCAGCTTGGACGGGTCAATATGCTGTGCGTTCCAGCATGTTTTCGGTCGGTTTCCCAGTAGAATACGAAGGAATTGCGGCTGAGAGTATTACGATTGCGGAAGTCTTGAGCGATGCCGGATATGCGACTGGATTTTTTGGCAAAACGCACCTTGGCGATATCGAAGAGGCCTATCCGCACAACCAAGGATACGACGAAGCGTTCACAGCGCTCTATAACCAGTCAACGAGCCTTTGGAACATAGAAGCCGAGGCCGCCAACGCAGTTGTAGGGTTGAAAACCGAGCTGCTGCCCGAGAACCCGTATCAAAAAGACAAAGAGTTTCTTCAGGATGGCTATGTCTTTTACGTCGAAGGCACAAAGGGTGGGCCCACGCGAGAATGGTGCGGCACGACAAACGAGTGCTACCGCGCATTTGACGCCGAAGCGCGGGATCGAACGTTCGATTTCATTCGAAGAAACGCCGAAGAAGGAAACCCATTCTATGCTGCATGGTGGCCGATGTGGATCAGCTTTTTGCCAGATCCCAACAAGGAAACATTGCAACGTGGTCTGGTCGGAGAGGCTTATCACAAATACCTTGATCCGGACGTCGGACGGTTAATTTCGCTTCTCAATGAGTTGGGCATTGCTGAGAACACGCTTGTAATCGCTATGTCAGACAACGGCCCGATGACCCATAATCCTCCCGCTGGAGCAGGGCTTGGGGAAGGGCCGTTCCGAGGTGGCAAGGGTGACTTTCTTGAAGGCGGCGTCCGCGTTGCTGCTCAAGCTTGGTGGCCTGGGATGATCGAGGAAGGGCAGATAGTCGGAGACATCATCCATGTCACGGACCTATTCACGACATTTGCGCGCATTGGAGGCGCGTTAGAATTCGTTCCTAAAGACCGTGTGATTGATGGCGTCGATCAAACCTCTTTGTTGATCAATGGCGACAGTTTCAGCCGTCGAGATAGCGTGATGATCTATTCCGGTCCAAACCTCGGAGCGAGTGTGAAAGATCACTACAAGATGCACTGGATATCATCTGACCCCTCACAAGCGTCCGCTGGTATTACTTCAGTTTTCGACCTTTTGAATGACCACCGCGAGGTTAATCCGATTGTTGTTGGCGGTTTCCACTTCAAGGAGCCTTTCCGTCGTATGCGAGCACGGCACGAGCAGTGGATCGCAAGATATCCTCACTTGCCCCGTGCCTATGGCCCCGCCTACACCGGGATTGAAAACGCAAGGCCTGAGACAGTGGCGCTAAGCAATCCGCCCGAAGCACTAAATAATCTGCCTTTCGGATTGTTGGACTTCATTGAGCAATTGCCAAATCTTCCCTTCGACCCGAGCGGAGATGTAGGGTTGGATTTCGATTAAATGTGGCGTTCGGCTTTAAATGAACAATTGGCGCAGGTTCAAATCATTGGGCTTCTGCTTTGGGCTCAAAACAGCCACTAGATGGCAGATCGAGCACTAACAATATTGAGCTGGCACTTGACAGTCTTCCACAAAAGAAAGGCCCCGCGTTTTGCAGGGCCTTTTTCAAATTTATGCTGTCGAGCTTACTCGCGGCTTTCCGGTGTTTCCACCAGAACGTCCAGCTCATCGCCAACCATGTCGTCGTCGAAGGTCGGTGCAGCCAGAGCAGCGGCGGCTTCGGCCTCTTCCCGGCGGGCTTCGATGACCACGTTGTCACGCGACTGCGCGATGTGGCGGACAGCCTGAGTTGCTCCACCGGTACCGGCAGGGATCAGACGACCAACGATGACGTTCTCTTTCAGGCCAACCAGCTTGTCCTTCTTGCCCTGAACCGAAGCTTCGGTCAGCACGCGGGTGGTTTCCTGGAACGACGCCGCCGAGATGAACGAACGTGTCTGCAGCGAGGCTTTGGTGATCCCCAACAGGATCGGCTCGCCCTGTGCCGGACGACCCCCACGCGAGAGGGTCTTCTCGTTGGCTGCATCGAACTCCTGCTTATCGACATGCTCGCCTTTCAGCAGGGTGGTGTCGCCTGAATCCAGGATCTCCCACTTCTGCAGCATCTGGCGCACGATGACCTCGATGTGCTTGTCGTTGATCTTCACGCCCTGCAGACGATAGACGTCCTGCACCTCGTCGATCATGTAATCCGCCAGCGCTTCGACACCCATGATGGACAGGATGTCATGCGGAGCCGGGTTACCGTCCATCAGGTATTCACCCTTCTGGATGAAGTCCCCTTCGGCGACCGGGATGTGCTTGCCCTTGGGCACCATGTACTCGATGGTCTCCATGGACTCGTCCGCCGGTTCGATGCTGATGCGACGCTTGTTCTTGTAGTCGCGGCCAAAGCGCACGTAACCATCGGCTTCAGCGATGATCGCGTGATCTTTCGGACGACGCGCTTCGAACAGTTCGGCCACACGCGGCAGACCACCGGTGATGTCCTTGGTCTTGGCACCTTCACGCGGGATACGCGCAACAACGTCACCAGCTTCGATCTTCTGGCCGTCTTCGACCGACAGAATCGCATCGACCGACATCGGATAGTGAACCGGGTTGCCCGCGTCGTTGCGGACCGGCTCGCCATCTTCACCGACCAGAATGATCTCCGGCTTGAGGTCGCTGCCTTTGGGGGCCGCGCGCCAGTCGATCACGATCTTCTGGGTCATGCCAGTTGCTTCGTCAGTCTCGTCGCGGACAGCAAGGCCCGAAACCAGATCAACGTATTTCGCGGTACCGGCTTTCTCGGCGATGATCGGCAGAGTGTAGGGATCCCATTCGAATAGCTTGTCGCCACGGGCTACTTTGGTACCGTCTTTGACGAACAGCTTGGAGCCGTAGCCCAGCTTGAAGCTGGCACGCTCTTCGCCATGTTCATCGTTGATTACCAGCTTCATGTTCCGGCCCATGACCAAGCTTTCGCCTGCGGCATTGACCAGGATCTGCGGGTTCTCGAACGCGACAACACCTTCCTGGTTGGCTTCCTGGAACGACTGCTGACCACCTTGCGCAACACCACCGATGTGGAAGGTCCGCATGGTCAGCTGTGTACCGGGTTCACCGATCGACTGGGCGGCAATGATGCCAACAGCTTCACCGGTGTTCACCATGGTACCACGCGCAAGGTCACGACCGTAGCAGGTTGCACAGACGCCTTCTTCGGACTCACAGGTCAGAGGCGAACGGATGCGCATCGACTGAACACCGGCTTCGTCGATGGTGTCGGCCATACGTTCGTCGATCAGCTGACCTGCTGCGACGATCACCTCATCTGTGCCCGGACGCAGAACATCGTCAGCAGCGACACGGCCCAGCACACGTTCGGCCAGCGAGGCGACAACCTCACCGTCGTTCACGGCTGCTTCGGCAGTGATCGCACGCTCGGTGCCACAGTCGATCTCACGAACGATACAGTCTTGTGCCACGTCCACCAGACGACGAGTCAGGTAACCCGAGTTCGCCGTCTTCAGAGCGGTATCCGACAGACCCTTACGGGCACCGTGGGTCGAGTTGAAGTACTCGAGAACGGTCAGACCTTCTTTAAAGTTCGAGATGATCGGCGTTTCGATGATGTCACCGTTCGGCTTGGCCATCAGACCGCGCATACCGCCCAGCTGTTTCATCTGAGTGACCGAGCCACGCGCACCCGAGTGGGCCATCATGTAGACCGAGTTCGGTTCCTGTTCCGAGCCGTCCTCTGCCCGATCCGACGACGAGATCGTCGACATCATAGCCTCGGTGACGCGATCGTTACACTTCGACCAGGCATCGACAACTTTGTTGTACTTTTCACCCTGAGTAATCAGGCCGTCCATGTACTGCTGTTCAAAGTCTTTCACCTGACCGCGGGTGTCATCAACGATGCCCCACTTGTCACCCGGAATGACCATGTCGTCCTTACCAAACGAGATGCCAGCCTTGAACGCTTCTTTGAAGCCCATCGACATGATCTGGTCACAGAAGATAACCGACTCTTTCTGACCGCAGTAACGGTAGACGGTGTCGATCACCTGCTGCACTTCTTTCTTCCGCAGCAGACGGTTGACCAGCTCGAACGGCGCTTTGTTGTTCATCGGCAGCAAGGCACCCAGACGCAGACGGCCCGGAGTGGTTTCATAGCGCTTCTGAACTTCGTTGCCTTCGTCGTCGATCTGCGTGATCCGCGCGGTGATTTTCGAGTGCAGATGCACCTCACCCGCGTCCAGCGCGTGCTGAACTTCTTCGATCGAGCCAAAGACCTTGCCTTCGCCCGGCATGCCTTCACGTTCCAGGGTCACATAGTACAGACCCAGGATCATATCCTGCGACGGAACGATGATCGGTGCGCCGTTTGCAGGCGACAGAACGTTGTTCGTCGACATCATCAGAACACGGGCTTCCAGCTGCGCCTCAAGGCTCAGCGGGACGTGAACGGCCATTTGGTCCCCGTCGAAGTCAGCGTTAAAGGCCGAACAGACCAGCGGGTGCAGCTGAATGGCTTTACCTTCGATCAGGACCGGCTCGAACGCCTGAATGCCAAGACGGTGCAGCGTCGGCGCACGGTTCAGCATGACAGGGTGTTCGCGGATCACCTCGTCGAGGATATCCCACACTTCGGGACGCTCTTTCTCGACCAGTTTCTTCGCCTGTTTCACGGTCGAAGACAGACCCTTGGCTTCAAGGCGTGAGTAGATGAACGGCTTGAACAGTTCCAGCGCCATCTTCTTGGGCAGACCACACTGGTGCAGCTTGAGTTCCGGACCGGTCACGATGACCGAACGGCCCGAGAAGTCGACGCGTTTACCCAAAAGGTTCTGACGGAAGCGGCCCTGCTTGCCTTTCAGCATGTCCGACAGCGATTTCAGCGGACGCTTGTTGGCGCCGGTGATCACGCGGCCACGACGGCCGTTGTCGAACAGAGCGTCAACGGATTCCTGAAGCATCCGCTTTTCGTTGCGGACGATGATGTCAGGTGCGCGCAGTTCAATCAGACGCTTCAGACGGTTGTTCCGGTTGATGACGCGGCGATACAGATCGTTCAGATCCGAAGTCGCAAAACGGCCACCATCCAGCGGAACCAGCGGACGCAGTTCCGGCGGAATAACCGGGATCACAGTCATCACCATCCACTCGGGCCGGTTGCCCGACTCGAGGAAGGATTCAACAACCTTCAGACGCTTGATGATCTTCTTGGGCTTCAGCTCTCCGGTTGCTTCGGCCAGGTCAGCGCGCAGCTGCTCGGCTTCGGCTTCCAGATCGATCTGGGCCAGCATCTCACGGATGGCTTCAGCACCGATATTCGCCGTGAAGGCGTCCATGCCATAAGCATCCTGCGCATCCATGTACTCTTCTTCAGTCAGCATCTGGCCGTAGGTCAGGTCAGTCAGACCGGGTTCGATGACGACGTAGTTTTCAAAGTACAGAACGCGTTCCAGATCGCGCAGCGTCATGTCCAGCATCAGACCGATGCGAGACGGCAGCGATTTCAGGAACCAGATATGTGCGACGGGCGCGGCCAGTTCGATGTGGCCCATACGCTCACGACGCACTTTCTGCAGGGTGACTTCCACACCGCACTTTTCGCAGACAACGCCGCGATACTTCATCCGCTTATATTTGCCGCACAGGCATTCGTAGTCTTTGATCGGGCCAAAGATACGCGCGCAGAACAGGCCGTCACGTTCAGGCTTGAACGTCCGGTAGTTGATGGTTTCGGGTTTCTTGATCTCGCCATAAGACCAAGACAAGATCCGCTCGGGCGACGCCAGCGAGACCTTGATCTCGTCGAAGACCTTCGGGGGCGTCAGCGGGTTGAACGGGTTGTTGGTGATTTCCTGGTTCATTTGTTACCTCAAATCTTGCGGAAGGGGGGACGGGAGAAAGGGCAGCGCCCTTACTCCTCAACCTCCGCATCCAGGAGTTCCATATTCAGGCCGAGGCCACGGACTTCTTTCACCAGAACGTTGAACGATTCCGGTACGCCCGCTTCAAAGTTATCCTCGCCCTTGACGATCGACTCATAGACCTTGGTCCGGCCGGCGACGTCATCCGATTTCACGGTGAGCATCTCCTGCAAGGTGTAGGCGGCGCCGTAAGCTTCCAAAGCCCAGACTTCCATCTCACCAAAGCGCTGACCACCGAACTGCGCCTTACCACCCAGCGGCTGCTGGGTAACCAGGCTGTACGGCCCGGTCGAACGCGCGTGGATTTTGTCATCCACAAGGTGGTGCAGTTTCAGCAGGTACTTGATGCCCACGGTCACCGGACGCGCAAATTGCTCACCGGTACGACCGTCGAACAGAACCGACTGACCGCTTTCCGAGAAGCCCGCACGCACCAGCGCGTCGTTGACGTCAGCCTCTTTGGCACCGTCGAAGACCGGGGTTGCGATCGGAACACCGCGGGTCACGTTGCCCGCAGCCTCGATCAGGCCATCCTCGTCCAGACCGGTGATGCCTTCTTCGTAGACATTCTCGCCATAGGCCAGCTTCATCGCTTCGCGCACCGGGGTCAGATCGCCGGACCGGCGATATTCACCCAGCGCGTCGTCGATGTTCAGACCCAGACCGCGCGCGGCCCAACCCATGTGGGTTTCCAGAATCTGACCAACGTTCATACGCGAAGGCACACCTAGCGGGTTCAGACAGAAATCAACCGGCGTACCATCGGCCAGGAACGGCATGTCTTCCATCGGAACAACCTTGGAGATCACACCCTTGTTCCCGTGACGACCGGCCATCTTGTCGCCCGGCTGCAGCTTACGCTTCACGGCGATGAAGACTTTGACCATCTTCATCACACCCGGCGGCAGGTCGTCGCCACGACGGACTTTCTCGACCTTGTCTTCGAAACGGGCGTCCAGAGCGCGTTTCTGCACTTCGTACTGCTCGTTCAGAGCCTCAACGATCTGTGCGTCCTGCTCACCTTCCAGCGCCAGCTGCCACCACTGACCACGGGTCAGGGTTTCCAGCAGGTCCTCGGTGATCACCGACCCTGCCTTAACGCCTTTGGGGCCTTTGACAGCGGTTTTACCAAGGATCAGGCCTTGCAGACGCGCATAGATGTTGCGGTCAAGGATCGCCAACTCGTCGTCCCGGTCACGGGCCAGACGTTCGACTTCCTCACGCTCGATCTGCAGCGCACGCTCGTCTTTCTCGACGCCGTGACGGTTGAAGACGCGGACCTCAACGACCGTACCGTAATCGCCCGGCTTCACGCGCAGCGAGGTGTCGCGCACGTCAGATGCTTTTTCACCAAAGATGGCGCGCAGCAGCTTTTCTTCCGGGGTCATCGGGCTTTCGCCCTTCGGAGTGATCTTGCCGACCAGAATATCGCCCGGTTCAACATCTGCGCCGATGTAAACGATGCCCGCCTCGTCGAGGTTGCGCAGCGCTTCTTCACCAACGTTCGGGATGTCGCGGGTGATCTCTTCCGGGCCGAGCTTGGTGTCACGGGCGGCGACTTCGAATTCCTCGATATGGACCGAGGTAAAGACGTCATCACGCGCGATACGTTCGCTGATCAGGATCGAGTCTTCGTAGTTGTAACCGTTCCACGGCATGAACGCGACGACCACGTTCTTACCCAGAGCCAGTTCACCCATATCGGTCGACGGACCGTCGGCGATGACCTCGCCCTTCTGGACGGTGTCACCTACCTTGATCAGCGGACGCTGGTTGATGCAGGTGTTCTGGTTCGAGCGCTGGAACTTGCGCAGACGATAGATGTCAACGCCAGCGTCGCCCAGTTCCAAATCCTCGGTGGCGCGGATAACGATACGCTGGGCATCGACCTGGTCGATGATACCGGCGCGTTTCGCCTGAATCGCAGCACCCGAGTCGATCGCAACCTTTTCCTCGATACCGGTACCGACCAGCGGTGCTTCGGCCCGCAGCAGCGGAACCGCCTGACGTTGCATGTTCGAGCCCATCAGAGCGCGGTTGGCGTCGTCATTTTCAAGGAACGGGATCAGCGATGCAGCAACCGATACCAGCTGTTTCGGCGACACGTCGATCAGGTCCACATTCTCGCGCGGTGCGAGGGTGTAGTCACCGGCCTGACGGGTCGAAACCAGATCATTGATGAACTTGCCATCGGCATCCAAGGTCGCGTTCGCCTGCGCCACGGTGTGACGCATTTCCTCGGTCGCGGACATGTAGTGAACCTCATCGGTCACCTCGGCGTCTTTGACGACGCGATACGGTGTTTCGATGAAGCCATACTTGTTCACGCGAGCAAAGGTGGCCAGCGAGTTGATCAGACCGATGTTCGGACCTTCCGGCGTTTCAATCGGGCACATCCGACCATAGTGGGTCGGGTGTACGTCGCGAACCTCAAAGCCCGCACGCTCACGTGTCAGACCACCGGGGCCAAGCGCCGAGAGACGGCGTTTGTGGGTGACTTCCGACAGCGGGTTGGTCTGGTCCATGAACTGCGACAGCTGCGACGAACCGAAGAATTCGCGGACAGCAGCCGCAGCAGGTTTCGCGTTGATCAGGTCCTGAGGCATGACGGTGTCGATTTCAACCGACGACATACGCTCTTTGATCGCGCGCTCCATGCGCAGCAGGCCAACGCGGTACTGGTTTTCCATCAGTTCGCCGACCGAACGTACACGGCGGTTGCCGAGGTGGTCGATATCGTCCACGTCGCCTTTGCCGTCACGCAGTTCCACCAGCGCCTTGATGCAGGCCACGATGTCTTCGCGGCGCAGAGTGCGCAGGGTGTCCGGCGCGTCCAGAGCCAGACGCATGTTCATTTTCACACGGCCAACGGCGGACAGGTCATAACGCTCGCTGTCGAAGAACAGCGTGTCGAACAGGGCCGACGCAGCTTCGACGGTGGGCGGCTCGCCCGGACGCATGACGCGGTAGATGTCCATCAGCGCGGTTTCGCGGCTCATGTTCTTGTCCTGAGCCATGGTATTGCGCATGTACGGACCAACATTGACGTTGTCGATGTCCAGAACCGGGATGTCGGTGATGCCCGCATCGATCAGCTCTTTCACGGTGCCGCCAATCAGGTCGCCGTCTTTGTCGTATTCCAGGGTCAGCTCATCACCGGCTTCGACATAGATCGCGCCGTTTTCTTCGTTGATGATGTCCTTGGCGACAAATTTGCCAACGATGTGATCGAACGGAACCAGCAGGTCGGTGACGGTGCCTTCGTCGATCAGCTTCTTGACCGCGCGCGGGGTGACTTTCTTGCCGGCCTCAGCAATCACTTCACCGGATTTGGCGTCGACCAGATCATAGGTCGGGCGTGTACCACGCACACGCTCGGGGAAGAATGGCGTGACCCAGCCCTTCTTCTTGTCCAGCTTGTAGGACACGGTGTTGTAATACGCGTCCATGATCGCTTCCTGGTCCAGACCCAACGCATAAAGCAGGGTTGTCACAGGCAGCTTACGGCGACGGTCGATACGGGCGAACACGATGTCCTTGGCGTCGAACTCAAAGTCCAGCCAGCTGCCGCGATACGGGATGATGCGGCAGGCAAACAGCAGCTTGCCCGAGGAATGGGTCTTGCCCTTGTCGTGGTCAAAGAACACACCGGGCGAGCGGTGCATTTGGGATACGATCACACGCTCGGTCCCGTTCACGACAAAAGTGCCATTCGGTGTCATCAAGGGCATATCGCCCATGAAGACATCCTGTTCCTTGATGTCTTTTACCGATTTCGCGCCGGTGTCCTCGTCGACATCAAACACGATCAGTCGCAGAGTGACCTTCAGCGGCGCGCTGTAGGTCATGTCGCGCTGCATACACTCTTCGACGTCATATTTGGGTTTTTCCAGATCGTATTTCACGAACTCCAGAACGGAGGTTTCGTTGAAATCCTTGATCGGGAAAACCGACTGGAACACACCCTTGATGCCTTCGCCGTCTGTTGGCTGCTCTGCATCGCCGGAGCGCAGGAAAAGATCATAAGAAGATTTCTGTACCTCAATAAGGTTCGGCATCTCCAGCACTTCGCGGATTTTGCCGTAGTATTTACGAAGACGTTTCTGGCCAAGGAACGTTTGAGCCATGTCAGATGTCACCTTTCGATGTTCTCAGCGGGCAAAGACACCGTCGGGCCCCGGCATCTTGCACAATCGAGACAACACGTCCGGATCAATTCATGGCCACCGTCCCGAAGGCGGCCTCCCGATCCGAAAACCGTGTCTTAGAAAACGCCCCACATTTTGAGGCCCTTTCTAAGACAGGTTCGGCTGGACCCGGATTTCTCCGGACCCAGCCAAATTTTTCGGCGCATCAGCGATGCACCTGAGACTAAGCTTAGGCCAGCTCGACTTCGGCGCCAGCTGCTTCCAGCTTGGCTTTGACGTCTTCTGCTTCTGCTTTGTCCACGCCTTCTTTGATCTTGCCGCCGGCTTCGACCAGTTCCTTGGCTTCTTTCAGGCCCAGGCCGGTGATGCCGCGAACTTCTTTGATGACGTTGATTTTCGATGCGCCGGCGTTCTTCAGAACGACGTCGAATTCGGTTTTTTCTTCCTCAGCTGCACCGCCGGCGTCGCCGCCTGCTGCAACCATTACGGCGCCGCCAGCTGCGGGCTCGATGCCGTATTCGTCTTTGAGGATGGTTTTCAGTTCTTGTGCTTCCAGCAGGGTCAGACCCACGATGCTTTCTGCGAGTGCTTTCAGATCAGCCATTGTATTAGCTCTTTCCGTTTTACAGTGTGTGTTCCAACGTCAGGGCATATGCCCCACGCAGATCATTCAGTGCCAACCGCTTACGCAGCTTCCGCCTTCTCTTCGATGGTGGAAAGGATGCTTGCGATGTTGCTTGCAGGTGCGCCAATCGCGCCGGCGATGTTCGAAGCAGGTGCGCCAATGCAGCCCACGATCGAAGCAATAAGCTCCTCGCGAGACGGCATTTTCGAAACTGTTTCGACGCCTTTGCGGTCCAGAGCGTTCTCACCCATTGCACCGCCGAGGATCTCAAAATTCTTGTTATCCTTGGCGAAGTCCTCGGCCACCTTGGCTGCTGCCACAGGGTCCTCGGAATAGGTCAGAACGGTCATCCCTGTCAGCAGGTCGGCCATGCTTTCACACGGCTTACCCTCAAGGGCGATTTTGGCGAGCCTGTTCTTGGCAACACGCACAGAGCCACCCGCGTCACGAGCACGTGCGCGAAGGTCCTGCATCTCGGCAACTGTCAGACCGGCGTAGTGAGCAACCACTACGACGCCAGAGCTTTCGAAGATTTGGCCGAGTTCCTCGACTACTTTCTCTTTCTGGGCTCTATCCACAGTTCTCTCCAAGTTTGGGGCGATACCTCACCCCGGCTCATATTTGCCGCAGCTTTCGCTCCGGCGTTCAGGTCCGTTATTACGGGATTGGCCAAAATGCGCCCGAGGGTGGGACCCTCAGAATTCTTTGGTCTTACCCGTCTCAGGCAGGGAATTAAGGGACCGAATGGACCCACCCACCGTCTTGGACGAAACGAAAGAAAGCGCACGACGAATCGCACGCTTTATTCCGCAGGTCTACTTAGGGCAGATAGGCGGGGTTTCCAAGGGGTAAATTTGCGTCAATCGCAAGCGTACTTTCACATTCATCGAAGCGGGTAAGTTTCACCTCAACATTGCTTCCGGATTCGGCGATCACGGCCAAAAGTGCCTAGCCCTCCTCAACACCGCTTGGGAACCCAATTCAAACTCAAATGCTTATGATGACCCTCAGAAATTTCCAGGGTCTCAAGCAGAACGAATGGAAAGTGATTTTGACTGATTAAGTTCTCTCGGCGCCGATCAGGAGCGTAAACGGATAGTCAAAAAAAGATGTCGCTGCGGTAACGTCTTTCAATAACCTTTTGATCATTCCCGGATCAAGAGAGCCAATCTTCGAATGATGAGGCCAAAGTGAGCGCCCAAAACTCGGGTTCAGGAGTATCTGTGGGCTGCAAGGACATCGATGGAACTTCCTGCTCAGCCAAATTGGGAAGACCGCGCCCCATCCAACTGGCCAATGAACCACCTTCATCCGCTGACACGGCAGACGCAAAAACGAACGCGTCGTCGCGCGCGCCAACACCCGCAGACAGCGCATCATCAGCAGATCGGAATGAAACCCCTGTATCCACGATCTGCAAACTACCACTCGCAACCGCTGCGATCGCGTTGACCAAAGCCGGACTTCCAGGTGTGTTTGCAGTGTCTGTGGTCGCAACCGTGCCCGGCAGTTCACCCTTCATTTGCTCGATAAGGTCAGGGTTCAATCTGCGTGCGCAATATCCACACATTGTATTCTCCAAGAATGCCACCTGACAGGCCCACGATCCCGTCTTGCTGAAATAGAATTTCTACGTTCGGTATTCGAGAATTACGGCAGTTTTTGGGCTACCAGTTCAAAACCGAACTTTACCCTTGCACCAGTATGGTTTGCATAAAACGCCGAGAGTGTGAAGTTTCTAGATTTGCTGCAAAAAGTTGGCCCTTCTGTGGGGGCATGGATTGGACCCAAAAAGACACAAGAAAAATCCCGGGCAGTTCGCACCACCCGGGATCAATTCTTCCAAGCTGAATGCCAGGGCTTATTCGCCGGAAGCTTCCGCAACATCCAGTGTCACGCCCGGGCCCATGGTCGAGCTCAGCGCGATTTTTTTCATGTAGGTGCCTTTGGCGCCCGACGGCTTGGCCTTGGCAACAGCCGAGACAAAAGCGCGAACGTTTTCAACCAGCTTGGCTTCGTCAAACGACGCTTTGCCAACGCCAGCGTGCACAACGCCGCCTTTTTCCGCCTTGAACTGAACTTCACCGCCTTTGGCTGCTTCCACGGCCGCTTTCACGTCCATGGTCACGGTGCCAACTTTGGGGTTCGGCATCAGGTTACGGGGACCCAGAACTTTACCCAGACGACCGACGATCGGCATCATGTCCGGGGTGGCAATGCAGCGATCGAATTCGATGGTGCCGCCCTGAATGGTTTCCATCAGGTCCTCTGCGCCTACGATATCTGCGCCAGCTTCTTTCGCTTCGTCAGCCTTCGGGCCACGAGCAAAAACAGCAACGCGCATCGCTTTACCGGTGCCGTTCGGCAGACCAACGACGCCGCGAACCATCTGGTCTGCGTGACGAGTGTCAACGCCCAGGTTCATCGCGATTTCGATGGTCTCGTCGAATTTCGAGGTTGCGTTGCCCTTGACCAGAGCAACAGCTTCTTCAACCGACAGGTTTTCCTTGCCGGCGACAGCTTCGCGCGCAGCGCGGGTACGTTTACCGAGTTTTGCCATCTTACTTCACCTCGATGCCCATAGAGCGGGCCGAGCCCAGGATGATCTGCATTGCGCCTTCGACGTCGTTGGCGTTCAGATCTTTCATTTTGGCTTCGGCGATTTCGCGAACCTGCTTCGAGGTCACGGTTGCCACGGTCTCACGACCTGGGTTTTCCGCGCCACGGGGGCGGTTACGCTTGCCGACCGGCTTCAGACCAGCTGCTTTTTTCAGGTAGTAAGACGCGGGCGGCGTCTTGATGTCCATGGTGAAGGACTTGTCCTGATAGTAGGTGATCACGGTCGGGCAAGGAGCGCCGGGCTCCATGTCCGCTGTCTTGGCGTTGAACGCCTTGCAGAATTCCATGATGTTGATGCCGCGCTGACCCAGCGCCGGACCAACTGGCGGCGACGGGTTCGCCTGACCTGCAGGAACCTGCAGCTTCATTGTACCAGCAAGCTTCTTGGCCATTTGGTTTTCCTTTCAACTTAGGCAGGACGCGTCCCACCCAGATTATGTTGCGTGGTTCGGACCGGGATCGCGATCTCAGCACCCTCCCACGAGAGAATCTCGCCCGAAGACGATTGAGGCGGCATTTATAGCGGAAAGGTGACGTTGGCAAGAGGATCCCGCCGTATTCCTGAACCATACCTGCACTAGCCAAACCAAACGTTGCGACAGACTGGAGCGACTTAGAAGTTACCTAATTTGAATACAAAAGTTGCGTACGAACCGCCGACGGTTATCTTAGGGCAACTTAGTTAAAGAAGGGGCGGTCTGGGATGGCATCATCTCGACGAAGCAGGGGACTACTGATTTGTGCTCTTTTTGCCGTGTTGCCGGGGTGCGGCAGCAAAGCACAAGATCAGGGCACAGTATCCGAGACAGTTACCCAATCAGAAGCGTCCCAAAATGCTTCTTCGTATAACTCGGCAGGAATTGATCCTGCCACCTATGCCGGTCGCTTTCAGGTCAAATTGACCAAAGAAGTTCCTCTGCGCGATATTCCCGTTCCCTTCACCGTCTACGGCGGTCTAGAGGAATCCAGCCCAACCCGACTGCGATTGCGCGCGTTCATGGATTTGCGCGGATTGCAGGAAAAGGCGCCCCAGATTTTGACGGGCCCACTGGAAGAAAGTTGTAAGCGTCAAATCTATCTTGAGGTTCGAGACGTTACTGCCATAGGCGAAACTGTAAAGGTTGAGGGGTCAGCTCGTGCTCAGTTCACACGATGCAAGCGGAATGAAGAAGCGGGGTTTCGGTATTTCGGGGCCACGGTGGATGCGGTCGCTGTCGCCAAGGCAGAAGTGAAGGGTCAATGCCTTACATTCAGCATCGAAAGTGCCGATCTCAGCCCGCGCGGATTTATCGGTGCTGTCACCAACTTTTTCGGCCTGACAAACCGCATCAACGAAGCGGTCCTTGAAAAGGGTGGAGAGTTTTTGGCGGCCAATCCGGTTTGTCCGCCACTGCCCGAAGAATTCTCTGTTCTTGATCCGAATTACGAATCTGGCGGAACGCGCGAAATCGCACCCGGAGGATTGGGCGCCGCTGTTGTCGGATCAGCGGATGTAAGTGCTGAGACAATTGTGAAAGTCCTTGCAGGTCTGAAAGAACTTGGCGTGTTGGAGTTTGCTGAATGAGACTTTGGTTTATCCTCCCCGCCTTTTTGGCATCTTTTCTGGACGCCCGCGTACCCGACGCGCAGCAAGTGGACTTTGTCATCGATGCGACACTGCCCGTTCGCGATACAGAATTGCCCTATACACTTGATCTGAACCTCACCGCCGCTGCGCCCACTCGGATCGGGGTCGGTGCCCTTCTCGACTTACGCAAAGTTCAAGAGGTTGTGCCCGAGCGGTTAGCTGACAATGCAATCGTCGACAATTGTGGCCTGCAGGTCCGACTAGATGATTTGAGCTTTAAGGCCGAAGACCAAACAATAGATTTGGATGGGGATGTGACCATCACGATCTTTGAATGCAGCCGCACCGGTGAACGCAACTTTGAACGCGGTGAAGAAAAAAGAGCGATCCTGGCCAGCTTGTCCACCGAAGCGACTGTCGAAGTGCGGGACAACTGCGCCTATTTCAAGCTTATTGATCTTACTCTAACCGCCCCCGAAGAACAGCGAGAGCAACTGCTGGAAGATGACACTTTAGACTCAGTGAAGGAGTTGATGTTGGCAGCTGTGGATCTTGCCCTGAACGACACTCCTTTGTGCCCGGAACTCCCGGCAGAGCTTGCGTCACTTGACCCAGCCTACGACAAAGGCGGCCCGCGCGAGATCGGAGAAGGTGGTGTTGGCGTTTTCCTTGAAGGCTCAGTTGACGTCAGCCCTTCGACAATCCTCGACATTCTGACAGTGCTTCAACAACAAGAACTTATACCGGGTCGACCCTAGCGCAGACCAAACCTCGCCCGTCGAACCTCTCTTTTTTCTGGTTGGAAAACTGGGGTGTCAAAACAACAAACGCCGCGCTGCTCGAAGCACCGCGGCGTCTAATACAAGTGAAGAGCAATTAGCTCTGCTTTGTTACCTGCGTGAAGTCCAGTTCGACCGGTGTCTCGCGACCAAAAATCGAAACCGAGACTTTCAACTTCTGAGCTTCGTCGTCCACGCCTTCGACCATGCCGTCGAAATCCTCGAACGGGCCGTCGTTGACCTTGACCTTTTCGCCCACCTCGAAGGTGATCATCAGTTTCGGCGCTTCTTCGCCTTCCTGAACGCGGTTGAGGATCTGGTTCACTTCGGCATCGCGCATCGGCATTGGGCGGCCTTGCGGGCCAAGGAAACCGGTGACGCGGTTGATCGAATTGATCAGGTGATAGCCCTGATCCGACATTTCCATATGCACCAGCACGTAGCCGGGCATAAAGCGGCGCTCGGTTGTGACCTTCTTGCCGCGGCGCACTTCGATCACCTCTTCGGTGGGCACCAGTACTTCGTCGATATCGTCCTCAAGGCCCTGCTCAACCACCGACGTGCGGATCTGTTCTGCGATCTTCTTTTCGAAATTCGAAAGAACGCTGACCGAGTACCACCGTTTCGCCATGAACCTGTCGTCCTTGTCTGTCTTCGGGGTATCGGATGTGCCGGATACGCCCGTCATTGAAATCTTATCACGTCATCCGGAATAAAAAGCGGCGCGCAGCCCGAATCGCCACACGCCCATTCCGAATAGTCCTGTGTCAACTACTCTGACATTGCCCGCAGTGCAAGGGGCTGCAGCGTTTCGGCGCTTAGCTGAACGCGCCCAGGATCAGCTGAAGACCACCCCGGATGCCCAGATCGACCAACGCAAAGAATACAGCCGTAAGCGCCGCCATGATGAAAACCATAACCGTGGTCAACAGCACCTCGCGCCGGGTCGGCCAGACGACCTTGGACACTTCGGCACGGACTTGCTGAATGAACTGAATCGGGTTGGTGGTGGCCATTTGGCGTGTTCTCTCTGCTAGCGGATGGCCCGGACATAACCGGGCATTGCGGCAATTTCAAGGGCAGTTGGATCAACTCTGCCCAATGCGGTCAGGGTTTGGGTTTGTCGTCCCATTCATCGCTCAGGATCCGGCGCGCATCGCCTTCGGGGTCTTCGTACTGGTTTGAACGAACAGTATAGATAAAGGCGACCAGACCAACGCCGCCCAGCAACAAAGAAATCGGGATGAGATAGGCAAGAACTTCCATCTGGCTTACCTCAGCCGAAGGGCGTTGAGCGACACGGTGATCGAAGAGGTCGACATCGCCAAAGCCGCGATCAATGGAGTTGCAAGTCCAATCACCGCCAAAGGAACGGCAATCACGTTGTAAACTGTGGCTATGCGGAAGTTTTCTCGAATGCGTTTTGTCGCTTTGACCGCCGTGTCGCACGCATCCGCGATGGGGCTCAGGTCATTGCCCAACAACACAATGTCCGACGCCACCCGTGCGGCATCCAACGCTGATGCCGGTGAGATCGAAACATGCGCTGCCGCCAAGGCCGCTGTGTCATTCAGACCATCGCCCACCATCAGGACATGGTGACCCTTATCGCTGAGGTCCTGAATGCGCTGCGCCTTGTCCTGCGGCAAAGCTTCGGCAATCCAGTCGGTGATCCCCAGTTTTTCAGCCAACGCGCGCACGGCCCCTTGCGAGTCGCCGGACATCAGGACCACATGCTTGCCAGCGGAACGCAAAGCGTCCACGGCCTCGGCTGCACCCGGACGCAACGCGTCCGAGAAGCGGAACGCCACAGGTGCGTGATCACCAATCGCCAGCCAGACACAGGTTTCACTGCCCTGTTCTGCCCCGACCCAAGCGGCCCGGCCCAAACGCACGCGTTGACCACGATATTCACCTTCGGTGCCGTAACCCGGAACCTCAACGACGCCCCGCACGCTGGCAGGCTTGATCCCGGCCTCACGCGCGGCTTTCGCCAAAGCCACGGACAAAGGGTGTGCCGAAGCCTCGGCCAATGCCAGGGCAACTTCGACCTTAGCGCGGGCATGTTCCCCAAAATTGACCAGTTCCGGCGCACCGGATGTCAGAGTGCCCGTTTTGTCGAACACTACCGTGTCTGCCTCGGACAAACGCTCCAACGCGGTTGCATGTTTGATCAACATACCTTTGCGGAACAACCGGCCAGACGCCGCTGTTGTCACCGCTGGAACGGCCAAACCCAGAGCACAGGGGCAGGTGATAATCAGAACCGCCGCCGCGATATTCAAAGCCGTGCGGATATCGCCGGAATAAATGTACCAGCCCAGAAAGCTAAGCGCTGATAGGATGTGAACGCCCGGCGCATAAAGCTTGGCCGCCTTGTCGGCCAAAGAAGTATAGCGCGAACGACCGGATTCAGCGATGGCCACCAGATCCGCCATGCGGTGCAGCGACGTATCCTCGCCCACTGCTGTTGCGCGCAGGGTCAAGGGACCAGTCAGGTTGACCTCACCCGCACTGACCAACTGGCCGATTTCGGCAAATACAGGCACCGTTTCCCCGGTCAGTAGCGAGCGGTCGAGTTCAGACTGGCCAGACACGATCTCACCATCCACAGGCATCCGACCGCCCGGGCGCACAAGGATCAAATTGCCAACTTTCAGATCAGCAACTGCGATTTCATGTTCTACGCCATCCACCAAACGGATCGCGCGCGGCACCTCAAGCGCGGTTAGTTCTTCGGCGGCGGATCGGGCTGCGGCACGGGTGCGGTAATCCAGGTAACGTCCCGCCAGCAGGAAGAAGGTGAGGGTAAGGGCCGCATCGAAATAGGCGTGCTCGCCACTCAGCGCGGTTTCCCAAAGCGATGTGACCAGCGCCAACAAGATCGCCAACACAATGGGCACATCCATGTTCAGGCGGCGCACCCGCAAGGCGCTCCACGCATTGGAAAAGAAGGGCTGGGCTGAAAACGCGATGGCAGGCAGAGCAATCGCGGCAGAAATCCAATGGAACATGTCCCGCGTGGCGTCAGTGGCCCCGGACCAGACCGAAACCGACAACAGCATGACGTTCATGGAGGCAAACCCGGCAACCGCCAGGCGCATCAGCAAGTCGCGCCCTGCCTTGTCCGTCTGAGTGGCCGACAAGGCACCCGGATCAAGCTCGTGCGCTTCAAAACCGGCTTTCTCAAGTACAGGGATCAAATCGGTAGCGCGCGTTTCAGGCGCTGCTTTGATCATCGCGCGTTTCAGGGTCAGGTTCACCCGTGCATCTTCGACGCCGGGATGCGCGTTCAATTCCCGCTCAACCGTTGCAATACAGGCCGAGCAGTGAATACCTGGCAATGACAGTGCAATCTGCACATCCTCCGGAATCGGCCGGGCGGGTTCCGCCGGTGCCGCAAGGCAGCCCGGACAGGCTGCAGTGCCGGAAGAAAGCTGCACGGTCATCGCTTACCCCTTCACATACAGCGGAACGCGCTGCGAAAATTCCGCGCCATCACTGTCCCGCGCCACCAGACGAATGTTCCAATTGCCCTCGCCCAACGTAGCTGGCGTGGCGTAGGCTGTACCGTCAAAGGTGAAATCCGGCACGAAATCCTCGCGCACATGGGTCGCGCGGCCCACAACAGCCTGCAACTCGCTGACCTGAACAGGTGCGCCGCTTTCGTCAGTGATGTGCAGGATCAGCAACCCGCCCTTGGTTTCAGCCCGTACGGTCCACCCCAGTGCTTGCTGTTCTTTCAGACGTTCGTTGAACTCCTGACTGGCCACGTATGAATTCTTGACCTCAAGCCCCGGAAAGGTTTTGACCGCGCTGTAAGCCAGCACAAGGTTTACGGTGATGATCACGCCAAAAGCGCCGATGAATACCGCCAAAGCGTGCTTTCCGGTGAATTTCCGTTCCGCCATGATCAATTCCCCCGTCCGTTAAACGTGGTGTCCTTATAGGCCCGCTCACCGCTGCTCAGGTCTTCAACCCAGATGCGGACCGGCGTTGAATCCGCTCCGGCTGGGCCCGAGTCGCGGGACGAGATGATATACACACGGGTCAATTGTGCCGTATCTGCCGGAACATTCACAGTGTGCAGGTTCGTGCCTTCGATTTCCAGCCGCATGGCCGGATCCCCCGTCAGAGACAGGGTGAACAAACGATCTTCGCCATGCTTGTTGCGCAACCGCACGTCATAGGTGTTGCGAATTGTGCCATCGGACAGCGTGACAAATGTCGGGTTACGAACCGGAGCAACGGTCAGGTCAATATCCGAGCGGATGAACAAAGCAAACAGCAACGCAAAACCAACCAGCGACCACAAGGCCGTGTATAGGATCGTGCGAGCGCGGAATATATGCGTCCACACATTTTTCGGCGGCTGCCCAGACCGCTCGCGCGTTTCATCGCTGAGGGCCATATAGTCGATCAGCCCGCGCGGCTTACCGATCTTGGCCATCATGTCATCACAGGCATCAATACACAGGGCGCAGGTGATGCATTCCAGCTGCTGACCGTCACGAATGTCGATCCCAACTGGGCAGACATTCACGCAGGCCATGCAGTCGATGCAATCCCCCAACTCGGAATCCGCTGTCCGCTTGCCTTTCCCCCGTGGTTCGCCGCGCCATTCGCGGTAGCCGACAACCAGCGTGTCCTCGTCCATCATCGCCGCCTGAATGCGTGGCCAGGGGCAGGCGTAGATGCAGATTTGCTCGCGGGCGAAACCACCAAAAAAGAACGTGGTGCCCGTCAGGATCAGCATCGTCGTATAGGCGACTGGATGCGCGTTGCCTGTGACCAGATCCACCAAAAGCGTCGGGGCGTCTGCAAAATAGAATACCCAGGCCCCACCCGTTGCCAGACCGATCAGGAACCAGACGGTCCATTTCGTGGCCCGCAGCCGGACCTTGCGGAAATCGAGCTTTTCCTGACGGTGCAGACGCAGACGGGCGTTTCGATCCCCTTCGATCCAACGTTCAACCAGAATGAACAAATCGGTCCAAACTGTTTGCGGGCAGGCATAGCCACACCAGACACGCCCCAAGGCCGAGGTGAACAGGAACAGGCCCAGACCGGCCATGATCAGCAGACCGGCGACAAAGTAGAATTCGTGGGGCCAGATTTCGATCCAGAAGAAATAGAACCGACGATTTGCCAAATCCAGCAAAACTGCCTGATCCGGCAGGCTTGGCCCGCGATCCCATCTGATCCAGGGTGTCACATAGTAGATGCCCAGTGTCACGATCAGGATGATCCATTTCAGGTTCCGAAACGGCCCTGAGACACGTCTTGGAAAGATCGGCTCTCTGGCTGCGTAAAGGCTGGGGGCGGGATCGGAATCGCTCACTGGCTGGCTCCACAAATGGGTCTTCTGAAGGCGACTTGTTCCAGATCACGGGCAAGCGAACTTTGACATGGGTCAAAACGCGCATCGAACACACATCTTTTGCAAATCAGCCGACCCTGAGTGTGTCGGAGCAGAGATGTTTTGCCCGCTTTTTCACTTATTTTAGCAGAAAAACCGCGATTGTCGCGAAAGCTGCTGTGTCGCGGGTTAGCCGCAGGTCACATACCGGCCAATTGTCGCAGCCCAAGACTACGCCCGCCTGGACGCGTCAAAGCTGCCCGCATCACTACAGACAACTCAACGAAACTGGCAGAACGTGGTAAAAGTGGGCACCGGCTGTTCAGGAAACGCGCGAACAGATGGAACAGCCGGTGCCACAGCCTTCGGGCAGCGAACTGCCCGAAGGTGTTCCTTATGGTTTACTGACCACCACCCAACTGGTGGACATAGGCCGTCACGGCGCGGATCTGCGCGTCGGTCAGGCGGTTTTCCCACGGAGGCATTACGCCAAAGCGGCTGTATGTGACTGTTTCGGTCAGAGCCTCTTCGCTGCCACCGTAAAGCCAGATCGCGTCGGTCAGGTTCGGAGCGCCCTGAAAGACGTCGCCCTGGCCATTATCGCCGTGGCAGGCAGCACAGTTGTCCTCAAAAACAACCTTGCCCGCTTGCGCCGCCGCATCATCCGTCTGCGCATTGGTCAGAGACATGACATATTGGACAACCTGGGTGATCTCTTCACTTTCGAGAATCTCACCAAATGCCGGCATTTCAGAATAGCGCGCATCGTCGCTTTCTTCGTTCCGGATACCATAGGCAACGGTGTACTCGATATCTTCAAGCGAACCGCCCCACAGCCATGCATCGTCCAACAGGTTGGGGAAGCCGGGCGCGCCTTGAGCACCGGAACCGTGGCACTGTGCGCACCAGGTGCGGAATACGGCCCCGCCAGAGTTCACGGCGTATTGCTGCAACTCGGGGTCCTTCGAGATATCCTCGAGCGGTGTCTCGACCAGCTTGGCATTCCAAGGGGCGTTTGCCTCTTCGAACGAAACCAGCTCCTGCTGAACCAGCTCACGCGAGGACCATCCCAGAACCCCTGCTGTTGCAGATTGAACCAGCGGCCATGCCGGGTACATGATCGTATAGATCAGACCCCAGAAGATGGTCGCATAGAAGGTCCATAGCCACCAGCGCGGCATCGGGTTGTCAAATTCCTCGATCCCATCCCAGGAATGGCCGGTTGTGTTTGGATCACCCGGCTGTTTTTCAGGTGTCTTGCTCATTGCCGCGCCTCCTTGGATGTGGCGGGTTTGTCTTGATGCCGGAACGGGATGTTGGCGGTGTCGTTGTATTCTTTGCTGGCACCGGGGCGGAACACCCAGATGATGATGCCGATAAAGAAGACGAACAACACAAGCAGCATCCAGCTATCCGCGAACTGCCGTAGGAGTGTATATTCTTCCATCACACCCTCCTTAGCGGCTTGAGTCCGGGGTGAAGGTCGAGAAATCAACCAGCGTGCCCAGCATTTGCAGATAAGCGATCAGTGCATCGGCCTCGGTCAGATCAGACTGGCCGTCGAAGTTGCGCACGTTGACCTTGTCGCCATAGCGTTCCAGCAACCCGTCATAGTCGCTGTCCGGATCGGCCTGCGCGCGGAAATCGGCCACGGCGTTCTCCAGCATGTCTTCGGTATAGGGCGTGCCGACCAGAGCGTTGGCGGCCATGATGTCACCAATATACTCGCCGTCGATCTTGCGGGTTTCGAGGAAGCCGTATTTAGGCATCACCGATTCCGGCACCACCGACTGTGCATCGCGCAGGTGGCGTACATGCCAGTCGTCCGAGTAGCGGCCACCCACACGCGCCAGATCGGGCCCGGTACGTTTGGAGCCCCACTGGAACGGGTGGTCGTACATTGATTCAGCCGCCAGCGAGTAGTGCCCATAGCGTTCGACCTCATCCCGCATCGGACGGATCATCTGGCTGTGGCAGACATAGCAGCCTTCGCGCAGATAGATCTCACGACCCGCCATTTCGAGTGGGGTGTAAGGGCGCATGCCCTCCACCTTCTCGATGGTGTTCTCAAGGTAGAACAGCGGGGTGATCTGAACGATGCCACCGATGGTTACGACCAGGAAGCTGAAGATCAGCAGGAGGGTCGCGTTGGTCTCGAGGATCTTGTGTTTGTCGAGAATTGCCATTGCTCCGGCCCTCCTTATTCAGCCGGGACTGCGACGGTCAGGCTGGCCTCTTTGGCCGGCGCTTTCCGTACAGTCATCCACAGGTTGTAGCACATGATGACCGAGCCAGCGACGAACAGAACACCGCCCAGCGCACGCACCACATACATCGGGAATTTGGCAGCCACGGTGTCGGCGAACGAGTTCACCAGGAAGCCGTTGGCATCCACTTCACGCCACATCAGGCCTTCCATGATACCGGTGACCCACATCGACGCGGCGTAGAGCACGATGCCGATGGTGGCGAGCCAGAAGTGCCAGCTGACCATTTGCAGCGAGTACAGACGCTCGCGCTTCCACAGGACAGGCACCAGGAAGTACAGCGCACCAAAGGTGATCATGCCGTTCCAGCCCAGCGCGCCCGAGTGCACGTGACCAATGGTCCAGTCGGTGTAGTGGCTCAGCGAGTTCACCGCACGGATCGACATCATCGGACCTTCAAAGGTGGACATGCCGTAAAAGCCGACCGAGATCACCATCATCCGGATCACAGGGTCGGTGCGCAGCTTGTCCCATGCACCCGACAGGGTCATCAGGCCGTTGATCATACCACCCCAGGACGGCATCCACAGGATCACCGAGAACACCATGCCCAGCGTCGAAGCCCAGTCAGGCAGCGCAGTATAGTGCAGGTGGTGCGGACCAGCCCAGATGTACAGGAAGATCAGTGCCCAGAAGTGGATGATCGACAGCTTGTACGAGAAGACCGGACGCTCGGCCTGTTTCGGGATGAAATAGTACATCATGCCCAGGAAGCCCGCTGTCAGGAAGAAGCCCACGGCGTTGTGGCCGTACCACCACTGGATCATGGCGTCTTGAACACCCGACCAGACGATGACCGACTTCGAACCCCAGATGCTGACCGGAATGGTCATGTTGTTGACCAGGTGCAGCATGGCAACGGTCACGATGAACGCCAGATAGAACCAGTTCGCCACATAGATGTGGGGTTCTTTCCGTTTGATGATCGTGCCCAGATAGACAGCAAGGTAAGCAACCCAAACAACGGTCAGCCACAGGTCAACATACCATTCAGGTTCGGCATATTCCTTGGACTGTGTACCGCCCAGAATATAGCCAGTCGCGGCCAGCACGATGAACAGCTGATAGCCCCAGAACACGAACCACGCGAGGTTGCCGCCCCACAGACGCGCGGCGCTGGTGCGCTGTACCACGTAGAACGATGTTGCGATCAGCGCGTTACCGCCAAATGCAAAAATCACCGCCGAGGTGTGTAGCGGACGCAAACGCCCAAAGTTCAAATACCCTTGCGCCCATTCGAAGTTGAGCACCGGAAACGCCAACTGGAACGCAATAAAGGTTCCCGCCAGGAACCCTACCACACCCCAAAAGGCGGTTGCGATCACGCCGTAGCGGATCACGTCATCCATGTATTCGCCCGAGCGATCGACAAGAATATCTGGCTCTTCAGTGTTTCGAAGCGTCCAGATGAACAATCCACCGGCGATAAGCATCACCAGAATCGCATGCACCTGATACGCCAAATCGCGTGCATAATTTGATCCGATGGCGGCAAACACCACGACCAGACCAAGCACGATCAGCTTGATGTAATTCGACATATTGCGTCCCTTTGCCGTGCTTCGCGCGGTTTTGATTCTTTTGACACGCGAAACCTATTTGACTGGCTGCCGTTCTGAAGCACGACAGCCGATGTTGCTTTGATCTGTATCAAGACAGTTCCCCGTTTTCTGTGACACGCATTGAGGATGAAAGAGGCCAACCGGTCGCATGAGACCATATGCCCGAACTAAGAGGTCGAAATGGCGTACAAATCCCTTCTCACTGTCATGACCGAAACGCAGACAGCTCAGACCGCACTGGCGCAGATGGTGGCGCTGGCGGATTCGCAGGATGCCCATGCCGAAGCGCTGTGCCTCGGTGTCGATCGCAGCCAGACCGGTTACTATTACGCCGGAGCCAATGCACTGATCGTTCAGGAAACACTCAGCCGGGCCAATGCCGAGGCACAAGAGTTGCTGACATTTGCCCAGGATTATCTGGGCAAATCCGGTGTTCGCTGGTCCGCCGAACATGGCGTGGCGCAGATTGCCGATATAGGGCGTCATGTTGCACATCGGGCGCGGTTTTCAGATCTGGTGATCTTGCCGCATCCTTACGGCAAAGACCGTGGGGCCGAGGCCGAGCCGATTATTGAAGCGGCTATGTTCGAAGGCCACTGCCCGGTTCTGGTGGTACCCGATGACACTCCACCCCTGAAAGCGCCGCGCAATGTGATGATAGCCTGGAACGAAAGCGTCGAGGCGATGTGTGCCATCCGGCGCGCTCTGCCCTTCCTGAAAAAGGCGGAACTGGCCCGCATCGTCGTGATTGATCCGCCGCGCCACGGCCCTGACCGGTCGGATCCGGGTGGGATGCTGTCTCAGATGTTGGCCCGACACGGGGTCAAATGTGAGATCGATGTCCTGAGCAAGACCATGACGCGCGTGTCGGACATTCTGAACCGCCATGCATCAGATACGGAATCGGACATGATCGTGATGGGTGCCTATGGGCATTCGCGCTTCCGCGAGGCCATACTCGGCGGGGCAACACGTAATATGCTGGAACAGTCTTCCGTCCCAGTGTTTCTGGCGCATTGAACTTTGTCTAAATTGAAAAAAGCCGCCCGAAACGGCGGCTTTTTCATGCTTTGCGGATAAGGCCGATCACGAACAGCAAAATCACGGCCCCAACGGTCGCAAAGAAGATCGATGAAAAGAACCCTCCGCCCACCGAAAAGCCAAGCGCCGGAAAAATCATGCCCGCCAAAAACGCCCCGACGATTCCGACGATGATGTTACCCACAAGGCCAAATCCACGGCCTTCCATGATCTTGCCTGACAGCCACCCGGCGATCGCGCCGATGAAAAGCATTGCCAGGACACTGCCGAAAACCATGCTAAGCTCCTGAGTTGTTTCTAGCCGCAGCCCAAAGACTGCGGCCACTGTATTGCAGCACAAAAACCGGGATCAGACCAAAAAGCCACCGTCCGAATCGTCACCGGCCTCTTCCATCAGACGGCCCATGTCGGGAATGGTCACGTGGCGCTTGCCTTCCAGCGTGATCACGCCTTCCTTTTTCAAGGCCGAGATCTGGCGGCTGACAGTTTCAAGCGTCAGACCCAGGTAATCCGCCATGGCTTCGCGTGTCAGGGGAAGGTCAAACACAATCGGTCCTGCCAGACCTTTCTGACTGATCGACGCATCCCTGCGTGCGATGATCGACAATAGACTCGCGATCTTTTCCCGTGCAGTCTTGCGTCCAAGCACCAGCATCCATTCGCGGGCAGCGTCAAGCTCGTCCAGAGTCATCTGCAACAGACGATGCGCAATATGCGGTGTCGTCGCCATCAATTCTTCGAAGGGTTTCTTGCGGAAGCAGCACATGACGACATCCGTGGTCGCCTGCACATCGTAGGGCGCAGCCTCACGCCCGGGTCGGCCGACAAAGTCACTGGGCAACAGCAAACCCACCATCTGTGTACGCCCGTCTTCCATAGTCTGTGTCAATGACGCGATCCCGGCCACGACCGAGCCTACAAAATTCATCTGATCGCCGGACCAGATGATCGTTTGTCCCGCCTCGAAGCTGCGGTAATACTTAATGCTTTCAAGCTCTTCCAGCTCATCGGCATCGCAACGGGCGCAGACTGCTCGGTGTCGAATCGGGCAATCTTCGCAATTGGAATGATCAAACTGTGCTTTTACTGTCATGCGCGTTCCTACTTGATCTCCATCAAAGCAGCCAAGTTGTCGGTGCCATAAGGGTATCGCCATGATAGTGAAACCACAATTGGCAAAGCTTGGACTTTTTGACGCGAAAGTACCGCGTTACACAAGCTACCCCACCGCCCCCCACTTTAGCAATGATGTGGGAGCAGACATGTTTGGCGACTGGATTTCGGGGATCAAACCCGGCAGTGCCATTTCCCTGTACATCCATGTTCCGTTCTGCCGCAGGCTGTGTTGGTTCTGTGCCTGCCGGACACAAGGAACCCAAACCGACAACCCGGTTATTGCCTATGTGGACGTTCTGAAGGCCGAGTTGGACCTGCTTGCAGCCCGCCTGCCCGAAGGTGTGGTGCTGTCGCGCCTGCATTGGGGTGGCGGCACGCCGACCTTGCTGAACGCGCAGCTGATGCGCGAATTGGCGCAGCATATTCTGGGTATCGTACCCATGGGATCTGATGCCGAATTTTCGGTCGAGATTGATCCCAACGAAATTGATGAAGCCCGTCTGGACGCGTTGGCGGACGCAGGTATGAACCGTGCCTCGATCGGGGTGCAGGATTTCGACGACGAAATTCAGAAAACCATCGGCCGTATTCAAAGCTACGACACCACCCGCGACGCCATCGACATGATCCGTGAACGTGGCATCACCAGTTTGAACGCAGATATCCTTTATGGCCTGCCTCATCAGACAAAGGCCCGGATGACGGAAAGTGTGCAGAAGCTGCTTTCGCTCAGCCCGGATCGCGTGGCTTTGTACGGCTACGCACATGTGCCCTGGATGGCAAAGCGCCAACAGATGATCCCGTCCGACGCGCTACCCACACCGGAACAACGGCTCGAGCTGTTCGATACCGCCCGCCGCCTGTTCCTGTGGGACAACTATGCCGAAATTGGCATCGACCATTTCGCCACACAGGATGACGGGCTGACCCATGCCTTGCGCGCGGGACGCTTGAAGCGGAACTTCCAGGGATACACCGACGATCAGGCCGACGTTCTGATCGGGGTCGGGGCCAGTTCGATCTCGCGCTTTCCGCAAGGCTATGCGCAGAACGCCTCGGCCACCTCGGTGCACACAAAAGCCATCCGTGACGGACAGTTTTCGACAGCCCGTGGACATCTGTTCAAAGGTCAGGACATTCTGCGCGCACGCCTGATCGAAGCGCTGATGTGTGATTTCCAGATCAACAGCGCCGAAATCCTGCGCGACCACGACATCTCGGCCTCTGCGCTGACTGAAATGTATCACTCCGCCAATGCCGATTTCGACGGGCTTCTGCGGATCACTGATGACGGGCTTTTCATCCCGCCCGAAGCGCGCGCGTTAACCCGGATGATCGCCCGCAGTTTTGACGTTTATGACCTGAGCAAAGCCGGGCACAGCTCGGCAATCTAACCTCTTCGCTGCGAGCAATTTCTGGCCCGCAGACCACAAAACGCAACGGGGGCTTGACGCACGCCTGCGGTTTTTCCCACACTCGTGCTGTGGGGTGAAGTTTCGCCCTGCACCCTGAGGCGGGCAAAATACAGACAGTCCTTGCCGACGCAAAAGCGGCGGATGCCCCTTTCGTGCAGCCATTCTGCAACCTGAAAGAGGGACAACACTCATGCGCGTCTTCACCGTCCTCGGGCCCAGCCAATCGGGCAAATCTACCCTGGTCGAGGCCATCAGCCGCCTCGACGGGCGCCCCACAACATTCGATGTTTCCGGAACCGTGCATTTGCACGGTTTTTCTTACCTGGACGAGCCCTGGTGCGCGATCGACGTGGATGGCGGCGGTGATGCACTGGCCTATGTCGGGCCTGCAATGGCCATATCGGACGCCGCCGTGGTGGTCGTGCCACCCGACCCGAATGCCGCTGTTCTATGCGCGCCCTACCTGCGACTGGTCGAAGAAGCGGGCATCCCCTGTTTCCTTTTCATCAACCGGATGGACAATCCCAATGGTCGCATCCGCGATATCATCGCAGCCCTGCAAACATACTGCACCCATCATATCGCCTTGCGTCAGGTGCCCATCCGCGAAGGAGACACGATCATCGGCGCAGTCGATCTGATCTCGGAACGGGCCTGGAAATATCAGGAAGGCCAACCCTCGGCCCTGATCGAACTGCCGCAATCCGTGGAAGATCGAGAGCAGGAAGCACGAACCGAGTTGCTGGAAACCTTGTCCGATTTCGATGACCACCTTTTGGAACAGCTGATCGAAGACAAACAGCCGCCAAATGACGAAGTGTATGATCTTGCCGCGCAGGTCCTGCAAAACCACCAGTTGATCCCCGCGTGCTTGGGGGCAGCGAGCCATGGCAACGGGCTGACTCGCCTGATGAAAGCACTGCGACACGAAGCGCCTGAATTTGATATCGCCGCCGGTCGCGACGAGGCTGCGGACAGCGCACGCGCTATTGCCGGCTTTGCAGATGTCAAAAAGCACATCGGAAAGATTGTCGTTCTGCGCGGCCTTGGGGACGGTGTACAAGCGCACGAGGCCTTGGGCGGTGAAACCGTAGGCAACCTGACAACGCTGGATGCAAAGACTCAAATCGCAACTCTGGAAGCCGGGCAGATTGGTCTGGCGGTGAAATCCGACCACCTCAACCCCGGCTATATCTACGACAGCTCTTCTGCGACGGAGCTGCCGGAATGGGCGTCCTCCCACCCGGTTGCGCATCGTCAGATCGTCTCACCCGCGCATGAGCGGGACGATGTGCGCCTGTCCAACGCCCTAAGCCGTCTGGCCGAGATCGACCCCGGCCTGCACCTGCAGCAAGATGAGTTGAGCGGCCATTCGATTCTTGGATCGCAAGGTCCACAGCACATGCGTCGCGTGACCGCCAAGCTGGCTGAGGATTTTGGGATCGAGATTGAAGCGGATCAGGTCGAAACCGCCTATCGCGAAACCATCCGCGCACCCGTCGAACATCGCCACCGTCATCGCAAACAATCCGGCGGGGCCGGACAGTTCGCGGATGTGGTGATCTCGGTCGCGCCCCTGCCACGCGGATCGGGGTTCCGGTTCGAAGAGGTGGTCAAGGGCGGCGCTGTGCCCAAGAACTACATCCCGTCCGTGGAACACGGTGCCAAGGACGCACTGGAACAAGGCCCCGAAGGATTTCCCGTGGTCGACGTCAAAGTGACCCTGAGCGACGGTAAACACCACAACGTGGACAGTTCGGATTATGCGTTCCGCACCGCAGGCAAGAACGCCGTGCGTGAAGCGCTGCCTCAGGCCAAACCAGTGGTTCTGCAACCGATTCTGACCGCAGAAATTCACCTGCCATCGGACTTTGTGGGCGATCTCGTGCCAACGATCAGTTCGCTGCAAGGGCAAGTTCTGGGATTTGAGGGCAACCCAAACGCGTCTGGCTGGGAAATCTTCAACGCCCAAATCCCCGCCGTGACCGAGGATGAACTGCACCGCACCCTTGCCAGTGCCACGCGCGGAACCGGGTGGGTCAAGCTGACCTTTGATCACTACGAAGAACTGCGCGGGCCAGTGCCGAAAGCGGCGACCAAAGAAAAGGCAAGCGCTTAACTTGCCCAAGTTTACTCAGTCGGTGTTGAGACTGTCGAAGGCACAAGAGTCTTCGACCCTACCTCTGTACCGTCACCACTTGGACTTGAGCCATTCCCAAAGCGCCGCGCCAAACAAAACTGCGAAAACTGCGAAACCTAGACCAACTTGAGCTTTGAAAGAGGTTCGGAACTCTTGGCTGCTGAATGCAACTAAGCAAGAAACCCCGACGAAGAATGCCTTACCGACGTAGTCAATTCTTTGTTTTTTCATGCTATCCCGCCGCTGCAATCAGCTCGCGGGTGTAGTCGGTCTGGGCGTTTTCGAACAATGCCTCGGCCGCACCCATTTCCACCACATCCCCATTTCGCATGACGATCACGTTGTGCGACATCGCCCGTACGACTTTCAGGTCGTGGCTGATGAACAGATAGGCCAACCCGTATTTCTTCTGCAGATCGCGCAGCAGATCAACGATCTGAACCTGCACCGTCATGTCCAGCGCGCTGGTCGGTTCGTCCAGTACCAGCAGTTTGGGCCGCAAAACCATCGCGCGGGCAATTGCGATACGCTGGCGCTGTCCGCCTGAGAACTCGTGCGGATACCGGTCCATCGCGGCTGGATCCAGCCCCACTTCGGTCATCACCTCAGCGACCAGCTCACGCGGGGCGCGGTGAGGTTCAATGTTGTGAATGGCCAGACCTTCCGCAATGATCTGCTGACAGGTCATGCGTGGGCTGAGGCTGCCGAACGGGTCCTGAAACACGATCTGCATATCCTTGCGCAACCTGCGCAATTCGCGGGTAGACCATCTTCGCACATCCTGATCGCGGAAGGTGATGCCGCCTTCGGACGCAATGAGGCGCATGATCGCCAGCGCCAGCGTGGTCTTGCCCGAGCCGCTTTCGCCGACGATGCCCAAAGTCTCACCCGCGCGTACACTCAGCGTGGCGTCATTCACCGCCTTCACATAGCCAACAGTGCGCTTCAGAAATCCGCGCTGGATTGGGAACCAGACCTTCAGGTGATCGGTGCGCGCGACCTCTTCCGCGTCTGAGGCAACCGGTTCGGGCTGACCCGAAGGTTCCGCGGCCAAGAGTTTCCGGGTATAGGGATGCTGTGGGTTGTCAAAGATGTCCTGCGTGACACCGGTTTCGACAATCTCACCATCCTTCATCACACAAACACGGTCGGCAATCCGGCGTACGATTCCCAGATCATGGGTGATGAACAGCATCCCCATATTCTCGGATTTCTGCAATTCGGCCAGCAACTCGAGTATCTGCGCCTGAATGGTCACGTCCAACGCCGTTGTCGGTTCGTCGGCTATCAGGATGTCCGGTTTGTTGGCCAACGCCATCGCGATCATCACCCGCTGCCGTTGTCCGCCAGACAACTGGTGCGGATAGCTGTCCAACCTTTCCTCGGGGTCGCGGATACCAACTTTAGTCAGCAGCTCCAAAATCCGATCCCGCGCAGTATCCCCGGTCACACCCTGATGCAGCGCCAGCGATTCCGCCATTTGCTTCTGAATCGTGTGCAACGGGTTTAGCGAGGTCATCGGCTCCTGAAAGATGAAGCTGATGTCATTGCCACGCACATCCATCAGATGTTGCTCGGACGCACCGATCATCTCTTGCCCGTCGTAGGTCACAGACCCTTCGACCATTGCGCTGTCACCCAGCAGCGATACGGTCGACAAAGCCGTGACGGATTTCCCAGACCCGGATTCGCCCACCAACGCAACGGTTTCACCCCGATCCACGGTAAAAGACACGCCTTTGACAGCAGCGCTGACCTGACCGTCCTGCCGGAACGAGACCTTGAGGTTGTTCACATCCAGCAAGCTCATGAGAAGGTCTTTCTAGGGTCAAACGCATCCCGTACACCTTCGAAAATGAAGACCAGCAGAGACAGCATGATGGCAAAGGTGAAAAAGGCTGTGAAAGCCAGCCACGGGGCCTGCAGGTTCTGTTTCGCCTGCAACGTCAACTCTCCCAAAGAAGGTGCCGAGGACGGCAAGCCGAAGCCCAAGTAGTCCAGCGAGGCCAGGCCGCCGATGGTGCCGGTAACGATGAACGGCATGAACGTCAGGGTAGCCACCATTGCGTTAGGTAACATGTGACGGAACATGATAGTCATGTTGCCCACGCCCAGCGCACGCGCGGCGCGCACATATTCAAGGTTCCGCGCGCGTAGAAACTCCGCGCGTACGACGCCGACCAAACCGGTCCAACTGAACAGGATCATCAACGCAACCAGCAACCAGAAACTTCGGCCCAGAACCGCGAACATGATGATGATCACATATAACGAAGGCGTCGCGGACCAGATCTCGATGATCCGCTGAAAGATCAGATCCAGCCAACCGCCGAAGAACCCTTGAATGGCGCCAGCGAAAATACCGATCAGGCTGGCGGCACCGGTCACAAGCAGTGTGAACAGGATCGACAAGCGGAACCCGTATATCACCCGAGCCAACACGTCGCGTTTGGTGTCATCCGTGCCCAGCAGGTTCTGACCGTTGGGCGGCAAAGGCGCGGCCCCAGGTCGGTCTACCGATGTGTTGAAGGAATATGGGATCAACGGCCAAAGCGCCCAGCCGCGTTCGAACCCTTCCGCCTGGAAAGTCCCGGCGTCGATTTGTTCAATGATGCCTTCGGGATCGTCGAAACACTCTTCCAGTCCGCCGCTATCGATCAGGCATTGAACCTCGGGATCTCGGTAAATGGCTTCCGTCTGGAAATCGCCACCAAATTCGGTTTCTGCATAGAAATTGAAGATCGGCGTATAGAACTCACCCCGGTACTTCACGAGGATAGGCTTGTCATTTGCGATGAACTCGGCGCACAAGGACAGGCCAAACAGCACCGAAAAGATGATCAGCGACCAGAACGCGCGCCTGTTGCGGCAGAAATTGCTCCAGCGGCGCTGGTTCAGAGGAGAGAGTGCCATTTACCCCTCCCGCTTTTCGAAATCGATGCGCGGATCGACCAGCACATACATCAGATCGCTGATGATCCCGACGACCAGCCCCATCAGCCCGAAGATGAACAAGGTGCCAAAAATCACCGGATAATCCCGCGCCACGGCAGCCTCGAACCCCAGACGACCCAGACCATCCAGCGAGAAGATGGTCTCGATAATGATCGAACCACCGAAGAATACGCCGATAAACACCGCCGGGAACCCGGCGATGACGATCAGCATCGCGTTCCGAAAGACATGGCCATAAAGAACCTTGCGTTCGCTCAGACCTTTGGCACGGGCCGTCATGACATACTGCTTTTTGATTTCATCCAGAAACGAGTTCTTGGTCAGCAGTGTCAGCGTCGCAAAGGCCGAGATCGTGAGCGCTATTGTTGGAAGTGCAATGTGCCAGAAGTAATCAACGATCTTGCCGAAGAGGCTGAGGCTCTCCCAGTTGTCCGAGGTCAGACCGCGCAGCGGGAAGATCTGCCAGTAAGACCCACCCGCGAACAGCACCAGCAGGAGGATCGCAAACAGAAAGCCCGGGATCGCATAGGCCACGATGATCGCCCCGCTGGTCCAGGTATCGAACTGTGATCCATCTTTGATCGCTTTGCGAATGCCCAGCGGAATAGAAACCAGATAGGCAATCAGGGTCGACCACAGACCAAGCGAAATTGAGACCGGCATCTTTTCAAGCACCAGATCAATCACGCTGATCGAACGGAAATAGCTCTGCCCGAAATCCAAGGTCAGATAGTTGCCCATCATAATCAGGAAACGTTCCAGAGGCGGTTTGTCGAAACCGAATTCTTTTTCCAGCTCGGCAATGAACTCGGGCGGCAGGCCGCGCGCGCCGATATAGTCGTTGTCCCCAGCAGGCCCCGAGGTGTCCGCGCCGGCTTCACCGCCTCCAGCAAATCCCGAGAACACGTCGCCCTGCCCCTGAGCCTGCGCAACAATTTGTTCGATTGGTCCGCCCGGCACAAATTGCACCAGAACAAAGTTTACAACCATGATGCCAAGCAGGGTCGGGATGACCAGCAGCAGACGTCGAAGAATGTAGGCGCCCATTTTATTGCAAAGCGCCTTCCGCTTTCAAAGCCGCTGCTTTTTCCGGGTTGTACCACCAGATCGACAGTTCACCCAACCCGCTGGGCGGCGGGTTGTCTGTGTAGGGCCGCTCGTACATGTCAAAATATGCGATGTTGTGCACCGGCTTGTACCATTGCGGTATCCAGATGTGTTTGGCCCGTAGGACGCGGTCCAACGCCCGGACCGCAGCATTCAGGTCTTCGCGGGTGGTGGCCGCTTCGATATTCTGGATCAGCTGGTCTACGGCTTCGTCCTTCAGACCAGCAATATTGTTCGACCCTTCTATGTCAGCTGAGTCTGACCCGAAAATACCGCGCAACTCGGTTCCAGGTGTCTGGGACATGGCATAACGCTGAACAACCACATCGTATTCGAACTTTTTCTGGCGTTGAGTGGCCTGAGCCGCGTCAACACGTTGCGCCGTGGCATCGATACCCAAACGTTCCAGGTTGTCGACGAACGGCAGGATGATCCGGTCAAAGGACGGGCTGTCGTTCAAAAACTCAACGCTCAACACTTCGCCGTCCGCATTGCGGCGTTTCCCATCGTCACCTACGGTCCATCCGGCCTCGTCCAACAGCTTTGACGCACGACGTAAGGCACGACGATCACCGGCATTGGCCGGGTTGGACTCGGCGGGTGCAAAAGCGGGATCCGTGAAAACGCTGTCTGGCACCTGCCCACGCAGAGGTTCAAGCAGTTCAAGTTCTTTTTCAGTGGGCATCCCTTCGGCCTGCATGCCCGAGTTTTCCCAGAAACTATCTGTCCGAGTGTAAAGCCCGTGGAAAAGACTTTGGTTCGACCATTCGAAGTTGAAGGCCAGACCTATCGCCTCACGCACACGTGGGTCGCTGAATTTGTCGCGCCGCAGGTTGAACCAGAACCCTTGGGTGCCTGCTGGTCGACCGTCTGGCAAGGTTTCGACTTTCACCCAGCCTTTGTCGATCGCAGGAAAATCATACCCCGTTGCCCATAGGCGCGAAAGGAACTCCTCGCGATAGGTGTATGCACCTGCTTTGAAGGCCTCAAACGCGGTCGTGTAGTCTGCGAAATACTCGACCTTGATACGGTCGAAGTTATTTTGTCCGACGTTCACCGGCAAGTCCTTGGCCCAATAGTCATCACGCCGCTTATATGTGATTGACCGTCCCGGCTCGACACTTTCAAGCTCATAGGCACCAGATCCCATTGGTGCTTCAAGGCTTGTTTCTTCAAAATCAACAGTTTCGTAGTAAGCCTTTGACAGGATCGGCAGACCCGCGGCGGTCAGATAGGCTTCGCGCAAGGCACCGTCGGGTTTGAAGGTGAACTTGACTTTGTGGGTATCCAATACCTCAGCGCCTACAAAATCCTTGAACAGCAATTTGTAAGACGGGCGTCCCTTGTCGCGCAGAGTTTCAAACGTAAACACGACGTCTTCGGCAGTCAGTGGCGAGCCATCTCGAAACCGGGCTTCGGGGCGCATGTTGAAAATCACCCACTCTCTGCTTTCGGGGTATTCTGCGGTTTCCGCAACAGATCCGTACATCGCGTCTGGCTCATCCAGGCTGCCACTCATCAGAGTATCGTAAAAAACGGAAGCAAGCGCGCCGGGGTTACCCTTGAGAATAAAGGGCGTAAGGCTGTCAAACGTCCCAAAGGCCCAGGTCGAAATCTCGCCCCCTTTGGGTGCATCAGGATTAACATAGTCGAAATGAGTGAAATCCGGCCCGTATTTCAGATCACCGAAAACAGACAGGCCATGGCTGACCGTCACTGTATCATCGTCGGGCAATCCGGTTGCAAACGCCAATCCGGCAGAACTGGCGATGACCGCAGCCGACATGCATATCGCCGCAGCCCAGGGCCGTAATTTAAGATCACGCGCAGCGGGCATCAGGGATTTCATGTGGCTCGTCCTCTCGGTCAGTGTCTTCACCAATGTCGTAACCGCTAGCTAAAGTGCCAACGCTAACAGTTTCAAGTTTAGAATGCGTGAGCGCTTTGTGAAGTTTCCTTCAGACAAAAAAAGCCGCTGCACAGGGCAGCGGCCTTGGAAATCTTTGATCTGACGGGCAATCAGTTGCCGATTGTCTGCAGGTAAGCAATCACATCTGCGCGATCCTGCGGCTTTTTCAGACCCGCAAAGCTCATCGATGTGCCCGAGATGTAGGCGCTTGGGCGTTCCAGGAAGGCATCCAAAGCCTCAGGCGTCCAGTTGCCGCCATGCGCCTGCATGCTGGCCGAGTAGCCTGTAAAGCCCTTAGCCGACGCAACAGGACGGTCCACAACAGCGTACAGGTACGGGCCAGTACCGTTTGCGCCGTCTTCCAGCTTGTGGCAGGCAGTGCATTTGCGGAACACTCTTGCACCTTTTTCGACGTCAGCAGCGGCCAGCAGGTCTTCAAAGACCACTTCTTCACCATCAGCGCTTTCGCCCGAGCTTTCGGTTTCGATAATGTAGGCGGCCTCAGCGTGGCCATGGCCACCGGAAGAATAGAGGACATCCGCCCCCCATTTGGCCAGAAGCAGCACCAGGAAAGTGCCGAACAGGCCTGCGGCGGCCTTGGTAACTGTCATCGTGTCGAACATTGATCGCGAGTCCATTTCAGCTGTCTGGGCTGCTGTCTAAGGCTTCCCCTTGCGAGAGGCAAGGTATAGACACCGCGACGAAACGACCAAATCGCGAACTTGTTGCATGGAATCGACCAAATGACCAATCGCATCGCATTTCAGGGCGAACCAGGCGCCTATAGCCACGAAGCATGTCGGAACGCACGGCCCGAAATGGAGGCCCTGCCTTGCCGGACTTTCGAAGATGTGATCGAATCGGTTCGTTCAGGTGCGGCGGATCTGGCGATGCTGCCGGTCGAAAACACGACCTACGGACGAGTCGCCGATATTCACCGGCTGTTGCCTCATAGCGGCTTGCATATCATCGACGAAGCATTTGTGCGGGTACATATAAACCTGTTGGGCGTCCCCGGCGCAAAACTGGAAGACATTACCGAGGCACATTCCCATCTGGTGCTGCTGCCGCAATGCGCAGGATTTCTGAAACAGCACAACATTCGCGGACGTGTCAGCCCCGACAACGCACGCGCGGCGCGCGAAGTGGCTGAGGTGGGCGACCTGCACTCTGCGGCGCTGGCCAGTGAGTTGGCTGGTGAGATCTACAACCTGAATGTGCTGGCCCGCCACATTGAGGACAGCGACGACAACACGACCCGTTTCCTTGTGATGTCTCGACAGGCCGACCTGGCGCGTCGCGGAGAACATGCAATGATCACCAGCTTTGTGTTTCAGGTCCGCAACATCCCTGCGGCGCTGTACAAGGCGATGGGCGGCTTTGCCACCAACGGCATCAACATGACCAAGCTGGAAAGCTACATGGTTGACGGGTCGTTCACTGCGACGCAGTTTTATGCAGATATCGTTGGTCATCCGGATGACCGGAACGTTCGGTTGGCCATGGACGAGTTGGAACACTTCACAACCAATGTGGAAATCCTCGGCGTCTATCCGGCAGCGCAGCCCCGCGGATAGGCTACTCTTCCTTAGGTTGGGCGAACTCAGATTGGCGCAGGTTGCTGCGCCTAGCCACGTAGCAAGCGATCATCTCGCTAATGCGTTTGGGTGTTCGACTTGGCAACCTGCCTCTTCTGCTCAATCGCGTTGTGAAACAGCGCACCGGCGTTTTCTAGGCACCGTGCAGATGCCGCTGCTCCAACTCGCGCGCAAACTCACTCAGCCGGGATTGCAATTGTTTGCGGAATCGGGTCTGACCCAGTTTCACCGATTGCAACAACAGACGTGCAGGCAGGGTTTTGGCCGCCAGTGACATCTCAAGGCTCAGGCGCGTTCTACGCGGCGACAGGGCCAGAAAATCAACACTGGTCAGACCGGTCATGCCCTTGCTGGACGCTTCAAATCGCATTTGCGAAGGCCGGTCAAAATCCGTCATCACCACCGACATTTGGCGCAGCTTGCCGCGCAGCTTGAACTCTGTCTGCCACTCAGTCCCGGCAACAAAGACCGCTTCGGACCCCAAGCGCCGTACGTCGATTCCCCGGCGCATGGCCATACGTTCGAACCGTCCGAAATCCGACACCATGTCGAACACTGCGTTAATGGGGGCTTCGATATCCTCACGGGCTGAAAACTGCATGATACCCTTTGATGTTTATGGCCGCGCCAATATTTCGTCAGTCCAGCGTATCCGCAAGCCAGTTCTCAAGCAGAAAATGTGCAATTGCACCCTTGCGGGCGGGCAAAAGGCTTGGATGATCCCCGGCAAATGCCTGCATCATCTCGGATTTGCTGACCCACATCGCCTCTTCAATCTCAACGGGATCAATCACGATGTCACGCGCCAGTGCCTCACCCGCGCAGCCAAACATCAGCGAAGCGGGGAATGGCCAGGGTTGACTGGACAGATAGGATACGTTTCCGACCGGAACGCCCGCCTCTTCCATCACCTCGCGGCGCACCGCAGCTTCCAGCGTTTCTCCGGGTTCGACAAACCCCGCCAATAGCGAAAACATACCCTCGGGCCAGCCCGGAGACCGGCCCATCAGCACACTGTCACCATGTGTGATCAGCATGATCACAACCGGGTCGGTACGTGGGAAATGTTGCCCACCGCATGACGGGCAACTGCGTTGCCAACCGCCCTGAGACATCTCGCTGGCAGCCCCACAGCGCGCGCAAAACCGATGCGTTTCGTGCCAGCCGATAACGGCTTTGGCCGTGGCCGCCAATTCGGCATCGCGCGGCGACAATCGCGTCATGATCCGGCGCAATTCAGCAAACACATATCCCTCTGGCAAATCCGGGTGCTGCTGCTCGGATTTGTCCACGAACTCTCCCAGACCGGTCAGGTCCAGACCTTCTGCGGTCCAGGCCGAGATATCCACCGCGAACAATGGCGTGTCTTCAGCGGAAAGGCCCAAAAAAACAGGAGCCTCAATGACCCCGCCTGGTCCCGCGCTGACCAGCGAGTGCGTCATTGGAAGCAGAGCAAGCTGATCCAGCCCTTGGCCCGTAACCAGAACTTTACCGCGCCAGATCATCATGCACGCCGCCGCCGGGTGGCTTTGCGCCGCCGTCAACGTTTCGGCATTTCCGCGCATATGGGCCGCCCGATCCAGACCCGAGCCGCCAAAGGTCACCTGCTCTGCGTTTTTCATTGGAATTCCTTTTGGTCCCTGGCACAGGGCTGCCATGTCTCAGACCGTGTTGCAATGGCAATTCAAACACGCGCAACACGCATGTCTGCCGCTGAAAAGCCGCATGGCGGCCCCGGAAAAATCATTTAGGTTACGCTTTGTAAGAATTAATCAATAACCCTATTCAAAAGCAGACCATTCAAAGTGAAGCAAAACCCTTCGACGCAGGTGTCCTCCGAAAAAAACCGTGGGCATGTGCGTATTCTGGCAACAACCGACCTGCATATGAACCTGACAGGTTTTGACTATTACACGGATACTCCTGACCCGACGCTAGGATTGACGCGCACCGCCAGCCTGATCCGCAAAGCCCGCCAAGAAGCAGGGGATGCTTTGGTTCTGTTGGTGGACAATGGGGATGCAATTCAGGGCACGCCGTTGGGCGAGTGGGCGGCCCAGAACGACGTGCCGCATCCGGTCATGCAAGCCTTTGCGGCGCTGGAGTACGACGCCATAGGTCTCGGCAACCATGATTTTGGTTTTGGGCTGACGGTATTGGACAATATCATCTCGCAAGCCCCTTGCCCTGTCCTGTGCAGCAACCTGCATCGATCGGGTAGCCTGCAAGCATGGCAGGGATTTGCGATATTGGACCGCACCGTGCCATTGGGTGGCAAAGATATGCCCCTTCGCATCGGCTTGATATCCGTTCTTCCGCCTCAAACCACCCGCTGGGAAGAGCATCACCTGAACGGAGAGGTCACAGCCGAAGACATTCTGTCCTCGGCACGCGACCTGTCAAAACGACTGCGCGCTGAAGAATGTGACCTTATCGTTGCTCTGGCGCATTCTGGCCTGGGCCAAACAGAGCCGGTGGAAGGGATGGAGAATGCCATAATTCCCTTGGCCGCCATCGACGGAATCGACGCCATTGTCGCCGGGCATACGCATCTGACCTTTCCGAGTCGCACCGATACCAACGCCCAATATCTCGATCACGCAAACGGGCTGGTGCATGAAACCCCGGTTGTCATGGCCGGGTCGGCTGGATCTTATCTTGGTGTCATTGATCTTGTAGTTTCTCCGCGACCGAATGCCGGGTTCAGCATTGAAGAATGTCGCGTGGACCTGCGCCCGGTTTGCGCGAGCGGAATCGCGGTCGAGGAAGACCAGGATATGGTGCGTCTGTTCGCTGACGCCCATCGTCAGACACGCAGCGCGGTTGCCAAACCCGTCGCGCGCGTATCAGAATCCATGCACAGCTATTTCAGTTTTTGCGCACCGGATCGCGGCTTGGCTTTGGTCGCTGCGGCACAGGCTGCCGCTTTGCGCTCTTTCCTGCACGGTTCCGCTTTGGAAGAGTTACCTCTTTTGTCAGCCGTGGCGCCTGGGAAAAGCGGTGGGCGCGCTGGCCCACGGCATTTTACAGATGTCCCAGCGGAGGAAATATGCCTGCGTCACGTTGCAGACCTGTATCCGTTTCCCAATGAACTGCGCGCATTACAGATCAACGGTGCCGACGTGCTGGATTGGCTGGAAATGTCGGCAAGCGTGCTCAACCAGCTGTCGCATGATACAGAAGCGGACTTAGTAAACCCCGAACGTGCTGGTTACAATTTCGACGTCATCTTCGGCCTGTCCTATCAAATCGATCCATCGCAACCTGCACGCTTCGACAATGACGGTCGGTTGGTCGACCCTGACAACAGGCGAATTCGCAATCTGACATTCGGTGGCCAACCTGTTCAACCTGCGCAAAGATTCGTCCTGGCCAGCAACAATTACCGCGCCAGCGGAGGCGGACATTTTCCTGCCGCCTCTGCGGCCCAACGCATCAACCTACCACCGCTCGACATCAAGGAACTGACGCGGGATTACCTGTCTCGTCGCCTTCCGCCCGATCCCGTAGCGCGACACCCATATCCGTTTACACTGACAGCTCGAGCGGGTGTAAATGCCTTGCTTCGAACAGGTCCGGGTGCCCTTGAACACATGGATGAGTTGGTCATGTTCAACGCTCAACTGCTAAGTCCCGATGACGCCGGATTCGAGCGTATCCGCCTAACATTCTGACGGGTTGTCTTTTGCCCTAGCCTTCCCTATATCCAGAGTCGAGAGGTTGGCGCGGGCGAGCGCCTCGCCAACCTGGTCAGGTCCGGAAGGAAGCAGCCACAACGAGCCCCGCTTGGGTCGATGTCCAACCTCTCACTTTCTCCACACATGCCTAATGGGTGATACGCGGTCTCGTCCCTAAGCTTGTTCAAATGTCGACAAAGCGTGGCCAAAGGGCCGCGTTACGACGAGCAAAAGCCCCAATATGCCCAACTTCAGATAACCCAAATTCAGCAGGTTTCAGCAGATGTCGTTTGACCTTGGGGCCATAGAGATCGGCAAGCCGCCATACCGCCTCGGGTGGGACCATCTGGTCATCTTCAAAAGTAAACAGATCCACCGGTTTTTCAGTTTCTGTCCAACGCGCATCAGGCAACCCGGCTCCGATCTCGGGCATGTAACTCGAAGGAGCGGTGCACCATTTACGCCATTGCCAGTAGACCGATGCCGGCAAATCCGCACCAAAACCGATTGCATTTCCGGGTAAATACCCAAGCGCTTTGACCAGCAATGGGGCGTGCCCATACCAGAACACCCCGGCCAATCCACGGTAGGGCCATGGGTGATCGTTCAGGGTCACAAGCCCAGAACACACACAAATCATCCGGTCGATTTTGTCGATATCGGGCTGTACGGGTCCCAGCATGGCACCTACAGAATGACCAATCGTCCATTGTTGTGCACCGGGAAAACGCCTGCGCATTTCCGCCCGCGCCGCCGGCATATCGATCAAGGCCCAATCGGCCATTGTCGCACGTGCATCCTTCATGCGGCCGGTCAAAGAGTGCCCGAAGTCCCGGTAATCATAGGTTAGGCACGCCATGCCGCGCTCAGCGGCCAGCCAACGTGCGAAGTGGCGATAATAGTCGCGTGGCACGCCTGTGGCACTGTTCAGCACAACCACTGTGCCGGGTTCCGACAACGGTCGGTACAAGCGCGCTGAAAGGGTTGATGACCCGGACGGAAAGAGGAACTCTTCGGTTAAAACCGTCTGTTCTGTATCCAACATGATCCCTGACCCTGCGCCGAAGACAAAGTTTCTTACTTCAATAATTGAAACTCTACGCGGGAAGTTTTTACCCATCCAGCATGACCAAACGTCGGGGCCAAAGATCCGCTTGACTCGGAACCGGATCAGACGCTAGCGATTGTGTGATGGTTCCTGTCCCCCACAAGGGGTCGGGATGAAAAGGGAACACGGTGCGGTTCCGTCTGGTCATCCGGACGCTAACCAATGCCGCGACTGCCCCCGCAACTGTAAGCGGTGAGCAATGCCGAAACGCCACTGGCCCCGAGGGCTGGGAAGGTCGGCAAAGCCATGACCCGCAAGTCAGGAGACCTGCCATCGAAACTGAAACCGAAACTCGGGCGGGGTGTCCGGGCAGGTCCTGACTGCACTTCGCTGTCCCACCTGACCCGATCCTTCTGTCCACCACGCGCGGAGGGCGCAGGATGATCTGGAAGACAAAGACGCATGAATACAGCGCAACGGTATGTCAGCGGACGGGTAAAACCTGCCCCGCCCTGGCGCGGCTGGCGCGCTCGATCTCCGAGGCCATGACACAAGCTTCGGCGGCCACAGGCGACGCATTCGAGTTCGACGGCAGTAGTGAGCTTTCACATTGCGCGGAAGGGTGTCAGGCAATTTTCCAGGCACAATCAGACAGTGTTCGCGTGTTTTGTGACACGCAGCCCAACGCAGCAATTGAGGACCTGAACCTCTATGCTGATCTGATTTTTGGAAACACGTTCCGCACTCTGCCATCTGGCATCATTGCAAACCCACCATGCGCGATGATCGAGGTTGCAACGCTACGGCCCCGGAAAACCGTACACGCACCCGAACAGCTTTCGGCCTGAGGTCACACCACCTGCGCCGGGGAAACCCGGGCCGCCCAAGCCAGCTGCGCGTCTGTTTCCACAGCACAGGGGCGCAGCGACCGCAGACGCTCCAGCGCCTTGTCAGCCCGTTCGCCGCACTCGACCATCAGACGCAGGACAACCATCCCCGACCTGCCACAGCCGCCCCGACAATGCACCAGCACTCGGCCTCCTCCAGCCAGGGCATGCCGGGCGGCGGCGCTAACTTCTGGCCACGCCTCTTCAACGGCCGCCGTTGGTGCGCCAAAGTCTTCGATCGGCAGATGCACCCACCGGCTGGCGCGGCTTTGAATATCGCTGCCAAAATCCTGCGCCCCGTGCTGAAGCATCTCGACATCCGTTGTCATTGAAATGACAATCCCCGGCTTCCACGCGGCAATCGTATCCAGATCCGTCTCATAGTCCCCGCCATGTCCGGGTATAGACGTCAGGGCCAGCGTTCCTCCTGCGACTTGCAGGGCATAGATAACCAGCTGCGACATGAACGTGTGTCCTCCACCAGGAACTCTTTACAAAAATGAGTCTTAAATTTTGTTGGAACAGCTTAGTGCGAATCCGGTCGGAATCTAAATCAAAAATCATCGCGCCTCGCAGTGGACGCGGAAGGCAGCGGCCACTACGCTGAGCCGAAGCACCGAATCCGACCGAGAAAACATGACCGACACGCCCAGCCCCGCCTATCAGGTTCTCGCCCGCAAATATCGCCCGGAAACCTTTGCCGATCTGGTGGGTCAGGACGCCATGGTGCGCACCCTGAAAAACGCATTCGAAGCGGACCGGATTGCGCAGGCTTTCATCATGACCGGCATTCGCGGCACCGGCAAAACCACCACCGCGCGGATCATCGCCAAGGGTATGAACTGCATCGGCCCCGACGGCAATGGCGGCCCGACGACCGAGCCTTGCGGGCAATGCGAACATTGCGTGGCGATCATGGAAGGCCGCCATGTCGATGTGATGGAGATGGACGCCGCCAGCCGAACCGGTGTGAATGACATTCGCGAAATAATCGACAGTGTCCGCTATCGCGCCGCCAGCGCGCGTTACAAGATCTACATCATCGACGAGGTCCACATGCTCTCGACCAGCGCTTTCAACGCGCTGCTCAAGACGCTCGAGGAACCGCCTGAACATGTGAAGTTTATCTTCGCAACAACCGAAATCCGCAAAGTGCCGGTCACGGTTCTGTCCCGCTGTCAGCGCTTTGATCTGCGCCGGATCGAGCCCGAAGATATGATCGGGCTTCTGCAAAAGATCGCAACCGCCGAAGATGCCCAAATCGCCGATGACGCGCTGGCGCTGATCACACGTGCCGCGGAAGGATCGGCACGGGATGCAACCTCGCTGCTGGATCAGGCGATTTCGCACGGGGCGGGTGAAACCACTGCCGAGCAGGTCCGCGCAATGCTGGGCCTTGCGGACCGTGGCCGCGTTCTGGACCTGATGGACATGATCCTGCGGGGCGACGCAGCGGGTGCGCTGACGGAACTCAGCGGGCAATACGCTGAGGGCGCAGACCCTCTGGCCGTCTTACGCGATCTGGCCGAAATCACACATTGGGTGTCCGTCGTTAAAATTACGCCCGACGCTGCCGAAGATCCAACTGTTTCGCCTGACGAACGGAGCCGTGGCCAGCACATGGCCGAGGCGCTGCCGATGCGTGTCCTGACTCGGATGTGGCAGATGTTGCTGAAAGCGCTCGAAGAAGTCTCGGCCGCGCCCAATGCCATGATGGCCGCTGAGATGGCCGTTATCCGCCTGACCCATGTTGCTGATCTGCCCAGCCCTGAAGAACTGATCAAACGGCTGCAGGACACTCCAACGCCTCCAACTGGTGGGCCGAATGGCGGAGTATCAGCCCCCCGGCAGGGTGCAATGCCAGCGCGGGCCAGCGCGGCTCCGGCACCTTCCTACGTTTCGACCCCCCGCGGCCCAAGCGGCGCGCCAGTTGCTGCATTGGCTCAGGATGTGCAGACGGCTCTCGCCCGGTTCCCGACTTTTGATCACGTGGTCGAACTGATCCGCGCCAACCGCGACGTAAAACTGCTGGTCGAAGTGGAAAACGGCGTGCGACTTGTGTCTTATCAGCCCGGTCGGATCGAGTTCACCCCAGCCACGCAGGCACCGACAGACCTTGCGCCCAGGCTGGGTTCGGCCCTGCAACGCTGGACCGGAAACCGGTGGGCTGTCTCGATCGTCTCGAACGGGGATGCGCCGACAATTGCTGAAATTCGGGACAAGGCCGAACTGGCTTTGAAAGCCGAAGCCGAACAACACCCGCTGGTTCAGGCTGTACTGGCTCAATTTCCCAAGGCCAGGATCACAAAGATCGAGACACCGGAACAGCGCGCCGCCCAAGTCGAGACCGAGGCGCTGCCCGAAGTCGAGGATGAGTGGGACCCGTTCGAAGAGGATTGAGCCGGTGACGCGTCTATTGAGGTTACCGTGATCACCCGGTTCCAAAATCTAAGTCTCGGCAAAGCCCGTGCGGCAAACCCAATCCTTGCCTTCACATAACGCGCAACCTGCCACTGCGCGACAAAGGGAGGCGCGTTTCCAAAGACCTCACCGTCAAACGCGGGAACCCTTGTGCCACGCGGCTGCGGCCCGTATTTAGAACCCAAGCAGAGATACAGGAGAATACTATGCTGAAAGGACTCGGCGGGCTTGGCGGTCTGGGTGACATGGCCAAGATGATGAAATCCGCGCAGGACCTGCAAACCAAGATGACCGAAATGCAGGAAGAGCTGAACAACATGATGGTTGTCGGTGAATCCGGGGCTGGACTGGTCAAGGCGACTGCAACCGCCAAAGGCGAACTGAAAGGTCTGGATATTGATCCGTCGATCTTCAACGGTGACGACAAGGAAGTGGTCGAAGACCTGATCCTGGCGGCTATAAAAGATGCACAAACCAAAGCCGCTGAACGTTCGCAGGAAGAAATGGCCAAACTGACCGAAAGCATGGGCTTGCCCGCAGACATCAAGCTGCCGTTCTGAGCTTCATCTTTTTAAAAATACTCCCGCCGGAGGCTCCCTCCGGCGCAAGACAGGACAGGCCATGAGTTCGAACAGCGATATCGAAAACCTGATCGACCTTATGGCCAAACTGCCCGGCCTCGGCCCGCGTTCGGCCCGTCGCGCTGTGCTGCACCTGATCCGAAAACGCGCTTTGCTGCTGACACCCTTGTCTGATGCCATGCAGCAAGTCGCCGTGACCGCCCGCGAATGCCTGAACTGCGGGAACGTGGGCACCACCGATATCTGTGACATCTGCAATTCCGAAGACCGCGCAACCGGACAGTTGTGCGTGGTCGAAGACGTGGCCGACCTCTGGGCGATGGAGCGCGCGGGCGTCTTCAAAGGCCGCTATCACGTTCTGGGTGGCACGCTGTCGGCGCTGGACGGGGTTGGCCCGGACGAGTTGCGCATTCCCCGCCTCAAAGACCGAGTGATGGCCGAAGGGATTACCGAGATCATCCTTGCCCTAAATGCCACCGTAGATGGCCAGACCACCGCGCATTACATTGCTGATCAGTTGGAAGGACAGGTTCGCCTGACCTCACTGGCGCAGGGCGTGCCGATTGGCGGAGAATTGGATTATCTGGATGACGGTACGATCACCGCCGCGCTAAGGGCGCGAAAGGAAATATAGCGGGCCGTATTGGACCAGGGCGACAACTGCATTGTCGCCCCAACGCTTATCAAAGCATGCTCGCAGGCTTCAGGTGTAAGCACCAGACGAGTAGGTCAGCTCATACGAGTGGCTGTAGAGTTCGAATACGATACCAAACGGGTCTTCAACATAGACCATGCGGTAAGGCTTTTCTCCGGGGTAATAGTGCCGGATCGGCATGCGCTGTTTTCCACCAGCCTGCACAATCTTCTCGACCAGACCTTCGACATCGGGGTCCTGAATGCAAAAGTGAAACGTTCCATTTCTGCGGAAATCGATGTTGTTTTCGGGCGCGTAATTCCCGTCAAACTCAAAAAGTTCAATTCCAATCCGGTCTGCTGTCGCGAGATGTGCGATACGCAGTTTCTTCCAGTCCGGGCCGAAAACATCCGTGCACATGACCCCAATGTCCGAGCCATCCTCGACCACGTCCGTGGGCGGCATGATGACGTAAAACCCCAAGACCTCGGAATAGAACTTTACGGCTTCGTCCACGTTTGGAACAGACAACCCGATATGTGAAAAAGTCCTTGGAAACTGAGACATCGAATGCTCCTTAAACTGCTGAGTCGTAAAACTATTGGTCAGCGATCGGTTTTCAAGTTGCTTCCCAAGCCATCATAGCAGGGTTCACCCTCGCGCATGGATCAAGACCCGGAGTCAAAAAGGTCGCTAAAAAGCAAAAGGGCCTTTGCCTTCCGCACGCGCGTAGTAGAATGCCTAAGACTTGATCCCTTTGATTGGAATACGTTATGACCCGCCTTCTCGCCCTCACCTTCGCCACCTTCACCGCAACTGCCGCCCTGTCGCAGGAACTTGTCGACAAGGGCTTCGTCGAAGGCTGGAACATCATGATGGACCCCGCGCTTGGTAACGGATGCCTGATCCAGACGGTGTATCAGGACCTCTCGGTCGTGCGGCTGGGCTATGACGCGCTGGGTAATCGCGGCTATTTCGCGGTCTACAACAAGGCATGGGGCGACATTAAACAGGGTGAGAGCTATCCGATCCGCTTTGATCTGGACGGCAAAAGCTATGATGCCACTGCGATTGGGTTCAATGAACGGGACGTACCAGGCGCGACTGTCTTCTTCACCGACCGAAGCTTCGTCGACGCAATCGCTCAGAACAAGACAATGACCGTCTACAATCCAGCCGGTGAGGTTGTCATGGCCATCGACCTAAAAGGCACCGCCAAAGCGCTGGACTACGCCCGCGACTGCCAGAACAAGAAGCTTTAACGAATCGGATCGAACAACGCGTCCTTGGCGGTGCAGTCGCGGATCACGTCGCGGCCACAGGGTACGGGATCAAGGTCGCGCGACAGGCACAGGCGGACTTCTTCGATATAACCTTGCTTGCAGGTGACGGTGATCATATCGCGCTCTAGTTCGGGATTGGCCTTCAGAAACGCTTCTTCGACCACTTCGGCGGGTAACATCACGGATGCGTCCAGCTTGCGGAAGACCTCCGGGCGCGCGACCGCGTCATAGGTGCGCCGGGACAGCGCGAAATAGTCGGCTGCCGACAGCCCGGAACAGGTGCCGTGTTTCTTCCACTGGTGCCAGGCCAAGCCCGCACTGCCCTGAATATCTTCCATTTCACGCGTCATGCGTCGGGTCGGCGGTGCTTCGGGCGTTCTGCAATACGACGGCCAACCCTGATGGAACTGTGGCCACAGGCCATGCAATATCCAACCGTGGTCATGCCGCGCATCGCACTGATCGGACCCGCGCGCGTCGCCTTCGCGGGCACACCAGTTGGGCGACCAGCTGAGCGATAGAACATAGTAATCGAACTCTCCGGCCTTTTCGCCTTCGGCCAGCGCAACAACCGCGCTGAAGACCCACAATACCAGCCCCGAAATACCTTGGCGCATTCGCCTCTTCCCTTCTTGCCGTGCCGCGACTATATAGGCCCCAAGTTCCCCGACAACGGAAACCTGCCCCAAATCCCCGGGGCCGCCGAATTCCGGCGACGGGACAGATGTATGTATAGGAGACGGGCTGATGGCAAAACCGCTTATGGCCAAGGCAACCGCCGTATGGCTGGTGGACAACACCACGATCAGCTTCAAGCAGATCGCGGATTTCGTAGGAATGCACGAGTTGGAAGTGCAGGGCATCGCTGATGGTGATGTCGCTGCAGGCGTCAAAGGCTTTGACCCGATTGCCAACAACCAGTTGACCCAGGACGAAATCGACGCGGCGCAGAACAACCCGCTTCACAAGCTGAAGCTCAAGTTCAATCCTTCGGCCGCTGGCGAAGAAAAGCGCCGTGGTCCGCGTTACACCCCGCTGTCCAAGCGTCAGGACCGTCCGAACTCGATCCTGTGGCTGGTCAAGTTCCACCCCGAACTCAGCGATGGCCAGATTGCCAAGCTGGTGGGCACTACCAAACCGACAATCCAGTCGATCCGCGAGCGTACCCACTGGAACATTACCAACATGCAACCCATCGATCCGGTTGCTCTGGGCCTTTGCAAGCAGTCCGAGCTGGACACAGCCGTTCAGAAAGCAGCCGCAAAGAAAGCGGCCGAAGGCGGTGTGATGAGCGATGATGAGCGTCGCAAACTGGTCTCGACGGAACAGTCTCTGGAAATGGATGCCGCGCCGAAGATTCCGACAGCCATTGAAGGGCTCGAAACCTTCTCGCTGTCCGACGAGCCAGCAGAAGAAAAAGACGAAGAGGCGATCATCGACGCCGAGAGCTTCTTCAATCTGCCCAAAGGCGGGGCGGATGACGAAGAGGAAGACGATCTTCGCCCGTAATGTACAATAAGCCCCGGTCGGCACGGCTGGGGCTTTTTTGACGGACTTGTCATGCTAAGCATTCTATCAGCGATTTTTGGCCCGCACCGCGCCGTTTCGATCTATGCCTTTGTGAAAACATGGGGTCTTGGGTTGGCCGGTGGCGCTGTTATGATTGCCATCGTCACAACCCTCTATCTGCTGGGGGATGAGGGCGAACACGAGCACGAAGCTTTCCTGACCGTTCCAGTGCTGTCGGCAACCCCGGTGAATGGTGATCTCAGGAACGGTGTCATCGCCTCGGTCCGCCTGCCCGATGGTTCGGCAACTTCAATCACGTCGACCGAGTCGCCCATTTCCCAGACCGTAGGCACCACAGCTTGCATCGAGAAACGCGTTTACGTCGAATCTGGTGAGGCGCGGTACCGGTTCAAACTGCCAAGCCTGTGCGAAGGCAGTTGATTGGCTAACACCTAGACGCAAAGCCACCCGATGCTGACACCGGGTGGCTTTATTAATCACACCATCTGAAAGATGATGCCCGCGATAATTGCTCCGCCCACACCAAGGCCCAAATAGGTTGCAAACACACGGGGTTTGACCAGCGACCAGACGGCGGCCATTGCCGGGATGGAACTGACGGCACCAGCGACCATGAAGGACATGGCGGCGCCCGCAGTCATTCCTTGTTCCATCAAGCCAGCCAAAAGCGGTGGTGCCACGTAAGAGTTCAGATAGGCGGGCATACCAACCAAAGCGGCGACAACGATAGGCAGCACGCCTTCCCCACCCACCGCGCCAGCGATCAGGTCGGCAGGCACGTAGTTGACCAACAGGGCTTCGAGTACATAGGCCAAAGCTAGCCACTTCAACAGGAACAATCCGTTGTGCACGAATTCCGAGCGGAACCGAACGCGGCGCTCGGGCTCCTGCCAGAATTTCCAGACCGGCTTGTCGTCCAGTTTCGACCCACATCCGCAGCACCCGGCGGGTTTGTACGCGCGCAACGGCTGGGCAAACGCACCCTGGCGCATCAGCAGCCGAACCGCGAAGCCTCCGAACAGGCCAAGTGCGACCGCCGCGACGGCTTTGCCGATGGCAAAAGGCCACCCCAGCGCGCCAGCCGTAATCAAAAGCGTCGGCGGGTCGATCAAGGGTGAGCTGAGCCAGAACGCCATGACCGCAGACAGTGGCGCGCCAAGGGCCAGAAGACCTGCGATAAAGGGAATAACCTCACAAGAACAGAACGGAGCCAATCCACCGAACAACGCGGCCAGAAAGATCATCCTGGTCTCCCGCCCCTCAAAGGCGCGCGCCACCATCACTTCCGCACCGGTGGCCTTTAGATATGACAGCAGCAGCACGGCAAACAGGATGTATTGCCCCGTATGCGCCAATGCCTTTGCGGCGAAAATTACAACCTCACGCAGATTGCCGGGGTCCAGAACGGCCACCGCGACAAGGATCACGACGATCAGCGCCCAAGGCGTCTTGATCAGGTCCAGCACCCCCTTGGCTGTCACGCGCGGGTTTTGTGTTAATTCAGCCATCGTTCGCGGCCTTTCCAACTTCATCGGCGCAGCATTCGCTGAGGATGAACTGCGCCAGGTTTCTCAATTCGTCGTAACAGGCTCGGTTGATCGTGGTTCGACCAATCTTTTCCTGTTCAACCACACCACCGGCCGCAAGAAACCGCAGGTGATGCGCCAAAGTCGACGGAGCAATGCCCGTCCGGTTTTGAATCTCGCCAACCGTCAAACCGGCCTCACCAGCCCGAACCAAGGTCTTGAGGACTTTCAGCCGGGCCTCCGAGCCCATCGCAGAAAATCCGGCAGCAGCAGCTTCCCACATGAGTCGCCTCCATTAAACTAGATTTCTGGTTATTTAGTTTAATAATGTTTCCCAGTCAACCGGGTCGTTGAAATACGCCCAGATTGCGTAAGTCCAGATTGCACGCCCTTTAAGTCCAACCTATAAGCAGGCATGGGGATTTCGGTCGATACATTCTTTCTAGAACTCAACGGTCAGGGCACGCTGCAGGCCCAGATCCAGCAGATGATTGCCGAGGGCATTCTGTCGGGCCGCTTTCACGTTGGAGAGAAACTGCCATCATCGCGAAAACTGGCCGCACATCTGGGCGTCAGCCGGATCACCGTCACGTTGGCCTATACCGAATTGCTGGCGAATGATTACCTGACGGCCAAGGGGCGATCTGGGTACTATGTTTCGCATAACGCGCCCGTTCCACCGAAATACTCGCCTGTCCAGCGCGGCACAGAATCCGTTGACTGGAACAAAGCGTTGGCCCGTCGCTTTCTGGACAGCGACGTTCTGCCAAAACCCAGCGACTGGCGCGAATACCGCTATCCGTTCATCTATGGTCAGGCCGACCGAACTTTGTTTGATCACGCCAACTGGCGCTTGTGCGCCGTGCGCGCGTTGGGACACAAGGACTTCGATTCGCTAACCGGGGATTACGTGGATCAGGATGACCCGCTTCTGGTCGAGTTCATCGCCCGCCACACTCTGCCCAGACGCGGCATTGCAGCCCGCCCCGAAGAGATTCTGATCACTTTGGGCGCGCAGAACGCTCTCTGGCTGGCGTCGCGCATTTTGTTGACTCACAATCGATCTGCAGTGATCGAAGACCCCTGCTATTACGCGCTGCGGAGCCTGCTGAACCATTGGGACTGCGCGGTGACGCCCTTGAGCGTCGATCAGAACGGACTGCCACCCGAGACGATCCCAGACGACGCCGACGTTATCTTCACCACCCCCAGCCATCAAAGCCCGACGACGGCGACAATGCCGATCGCGCGCCGCAATCAACTGCTGGATCGAGCACGCGAATTGGATGCAATGGTTGTCGAGGATGACTACGAGTTCGAAATGGCCTTTCGGGGTGCGCCGTCTCCGGCACTCAAGTCTATGGATCGGGATGGACGCGTGATTTACGTCGGCAGTTTTTCCAAGTCGCTGTTCCCCGGTCTGCGGCTTGGATACATGGTCGGCTCTGAGCCCTTTATCCGAGAGGCACGCGCGCTTCGGTCATTGGTTCTGCGCCACCCACCCGGGCACATTCAGCGCACGGCCGCGTATTTCCTTTCACTGGGCCATTACGACGCGCAAATCCGGCGCATGTCAAAAGCCCTGCAAGAACGGCGCGATGCAATGGACTCCGCCATAGAAGAAAGCGGACTGACCGTGGCCGGGCGCGGCGTGATTGGCGGCTCATCAATGTGGATGTCTGCGCCAGAGCATATCGACACAACGCAACTGGCATTGAGGTTGCAGACCCAGGGCGTTCACATTGAACCTGGTGCCCCGTTTTTCTCTGGTCCGAATAGGCCACAGAATTACTACCGCCTCGGTTACTCCTCCATTTCGACCGACCGCATTGCACCAGGTGTAAAATTGATTGCAGACGCCATTCGAACTACCTGAGCGGCATCTGGACCTAATTTGGGTTTCGTTTTGGCCCTAACGCCAGCCGCACCCATACGCCAAAACCGTATCAAACCCCGGGCTCTTTGCCCGGCTTCACCCACTTGTTTGGAGAGCACTCACATGAAGATGACGACCGAAGAAGCCTTTGTTAAGGTTCTGCAGATGCACGGGATCGAACATGCGTTCGGTATCATTGGCTCGGCGATGATGCCGATCTCGGATCTGTTCCCAAAAGCTGGAATCATGTTCTGGGACTGCGCCCATGAAGGCAGCGCCGGCATGATGGCCGATGGCTATACCCGGGCCACCGGCAAGATGTCGATGATGATCGCGCAAAACGGCCCTGGCATCACCAACTTCGTGACCGCTGTCAAAACCGCCTACTGGAACCACACCCCGCTGCTGCTGGTGACCCCGCAGGCGGCGAACAAAACCATCGGACAGGGTGGGTTCCAGGAAGTCGAGCAGATGAAGCTGTTCGAAGACATGGTTGCCTATCAGGAAGAAGTTCGTGACCCGTCCCGCGTCTGCGAGGTTCTGAACCGCGTGATCATGCAGGCCAAACGCGCCAGCGGTCCGGCTCAGTTGAACATACCCCGCGATATGTGGACCCAGGTCATCGACGTTGATCTGCCTGCTATTGTCGAATTCGAGCGCCCCTCGGGCGGTGAAACCGCTGTGTCGCAGGCGGCCGAGTTGCTGTCGAACGCCAAAAACCCTGTCATACTGAACGGTGCCGGTGTGGTTCTGGCCGAAGGCGGCATCGACGCGTCGAAGGCCCTGGCCGAGCGTCTGGATGCGCCGGTCTGCGTTGGCTACCAGCACAACGACGCTTTCCCGGGCTCGCACCCACTGTTTGCCGGTCCGCTGGGCTATAACGGCTCGAAAGCCGGGATGGAGCTGATCAGCGAGGCCGATGTGGTTCTGTGCCTGGGCACCCGTCTGAACCCGTTCTCGACCCTGCCCGGATACGGCATGGAATACTGGCCTGCCGATGCCAAAATCATCCAGGTCGACATCAACCCCGACCGCATCGGTCTGACCAAGAAAGTCAGCGTCGGCATCGTCGGTGATGCGGCCAAGGTCGCAAACGGGATTCTGGCCCAGCTGTCGGACACCGCGGGTGACGAGGGCCGCGCAGATCGCAAAGCCAAGATCGCGCAAAAGAAATCCGCTTGGGCGCAGCAGCTTTCGAGCATGGATCACGAAGATGACGATCCGGGCACCAGCTGGAACGAACGCGCACGTGCCGCAAAGCCCGATTGGATGAGCCCCCGCATGGCATGGCGCGCAATCCAGTCCGCGCTGCCGAAAGAGGCGATCATCTCGTCCGACATCGGCAACAACTGCGCCATCGGCAACGCCTATCCCTCCTTCGAGGAAGGCCGCAAATATCTGGCTCCCGGCCTGTTCGGCCCCTGCGGCTATGGCCTGCCCGCCATCGTGGGTGCGAAAATCGGCCAGCCGGACGTTCCGGTTGTCGGCTTCGCCGGTGACGGTGCCTTCGGTATCGCCGTGAACGAACTGACTGCAATTGGCCGCGAAGAATGGCCCGCCGTAACTCAGATCGTCTTCCGCAACTACCAGTGGGGCGCGGAAAAGCGCAACTCGACCCTGTGGTTCGATGACAACTTCGTCGGCACCGAGCTGGACACCAAAGTGTCATACGCCGGTATCGCAAATGCCTGCGGCCTGAAGGGTGTTATCGCCCGCACGCAGGACGAATTGACCGCAGCGTTGAACCAGGCGATCGAGGATCAGAAGAACGGCATCACCACCCTGATCGAAGCCATGATCAATCAGGAACTGGGTGAACCCTTCCGCCGCGACGCGATGAAAAAGCCTGTCGCAGTTGCGGGCGTTTCGGCTGACGACATGCGCGAGCAAGCCGTATAAACAAAGGACGAGGCCGGAGCGAATGACCCTGACACCCATTGAGCTGTTGCGGCAGAACGCTCCGGCAATCCGCCCTGTTATTTCTTTATGCGAAGGCAGTGATCCCCGTGTTGTTGCGGGGGCGCTTGCCGCCCACAAGGCAGATCTGGCCGACGTAATCCTGATCGGCCCGCAAGCCGAAGTCGAAGACGCCCTGAAAGAACAAGGGGCAGCGCCTTCACCAGGCGTCGCTGTGCATGACCCCATGAATTCAGATCTGACCGAGGACTTTGCCCAGAGGTTCTTCGAACTTCGTCAGCACAAGGGCGTGGATCTGACCAAAGCCCGCGCTGCTGTTGAATCAGCGCCGATCTACGCCGCCATGCTGGTACGCAGCGGGCGCGCCAACGGCACGGTAGGCGGCGCGGTTCACACAACCGGCGACATCGTCCGCGCGGCTATCCAAGTGATCGGAATGGCCCCAGATGCCGGAATGGTGTCGTCTTTTTTCCTGATGTACCCGCCCGAAAACGCCCAACCCGGTGCGCGGGCGATGCTTTATTCAGACTGCGGTCTGGTCATCAACCCGTCTGCCTCTGAGATGAGCAAAATCGCCATCGCCTCGGCCGCTTCGGCAAAAACTCTTTTGCAAGTCGAACCCAAGATCGCGATGCTCAGCTTTTCGACCAAAGGCAGCGCCAAACACCCGGACGCGGACAAGGTGATCGAAGCCACTGACACGGTGTGCCAGACAGCACCTGATCTGTCTGTCGACGGAGAGTTGCAGTTTGACGCCGCTTTTGTCCCTTCGGTGGGCGACCGCAAATCCCCCGGTTCATCCGTCGCCGGTCAAGCCAACGTAATGATTTTCCCAAATCTCGACGCGGGCAATATCGGCTACAAGATCACCCAACGCCTGGGTGGCTATACCGCAATTGGCCCCGTGCTTCAGGGACTGGCCCAGCCGGCCAACGACCTGTCGCGCGGCTGTAGCGCCGAAGATGTAACCCAAATGATCGCCGTGACCGCCCTGCAAGCCAGCAAAACGTAATGCAGTCTTTCACACCGTTTCTCGGAACAGTGTTCTCAAATCGGGAAGAAACTGACACATTCATCCCGATATAACCGACAGGACCCGCCAATGACCCATCAGCAGCCGATCCTTGATACGTCTCCGAAGGTTTCGGACGAGGTTCGCAAGACCACGTGCTATATGTGCGCCTGCCGTTGCGGCATCAACGTACACATGAAAGATGGCAAGGTTGCCTATATCGAAGGCAACCGCGACCACCCTGTAAACAAAGGTGTCTTGTGCGCCAAGGGCAGTGCTGGGATCATGCAGGTGAATGCCCCTTCACGCCTGCGCAAGCCGCTGCGTCGGGTCGGCCCGCGAGGCTCGGGCGAGTTTCGCGAAATCGAGTGGGATGAAGCGATCAGCACGGCCGTTGGATGGCTGAACGAACTGCACGAGACCGCCCCGCAAAAACTTGCCTTCTTTACTGGCAGAGACCAAAGTCAAAGCTTCACGTCCTTCTGGGCGCAAAACTTCGGCACCCCGAACTATGCAGCCCATGGCGGGTTCTGCTCGGTCAACATGGCTGCGGGCGGCATCTACACAATGGGTGGTGCCTTCTGGGAGTTCGGTCAGCCCGATTGGGATCATACAAAGTTGTTCATGCTGTTTGGTGTGGCCGAGGATCACGACAGCAACCCAATCAAGATGGGTATCGGTAAGATCAAGGCACGCGGCGCGCGGGTGATCGGTGTGAACCCGATCCGATCCGGCTATAACGCCGTCGCCGATGACTGGGTCGGGATCACTCCGGGCACCGATGGTCTGTTCATTCTGTCTCTGATCCACGTGCTGATGAAGGCGGGTAAGATCGATCTCGATTACCTTAGCCGCTACACCAACGCGCCAGTGTTGGTGAATGCTGCGGAGGGGCCTGAAAAGGGCCTGTTCCTGCGCGACACCGACGGCAAGCCGCTAGTGATAGATCGTGCGACCGGCGAACCCACCGCGTTCGACAAACCCGGCGTCCGCCCAGACTTGGCAGCAACCTATGAAAAAGACGGCGTCACGCATCGACCCGTCTTCCACCTGATGGCCGAAAAATATCTGAGCGACGACCACGCCCCCGAAGCTGTGGCCGAGCGCTGCGGCATCCCGGCCAAACGCATCCGCGCCATCGCGGCGGAAATCGCCCGTGTTGCTTTTGACGAAGCCATCGAGCTGGATCAAGAATGGACCGACTTCCGGGGTGAGACGCATTCCAAAATGATTGGCCGCCCGGTCAGCTTCCACGCCATGCGTGGTATCTCGGCCCACGCCAACGGGTTTCAAACGTGTCGCTCACTGCATGTGCTGCAAATCCTGTTGGGCACGGTCGAGGTCCCCGGCGGCTTCCGCTTCAAACCGCCCTACCCCAAACCGGTCGAGGCGCACCCCACCCCCCATGGCGACCGTCGCCCTGGTCGCCCGCTGGAAGGCCCCCACCTGGGCTTCCCACGCGGGCCAGAGGACCTACTGATCGACGATTGCGGCACGGCGCAGCGTATCGACAAAGCCTTTACCTGGGAAAACCCAATGTCCGCCCACGGGCTGATGCATATGGTGATCTCAAACGCCGCCGCAGGTGATCCCTACAAGATCGACACGCTGTTCATGTACATGGCGAACATGTCGTGGAACTCCTCCATGAACACAAAAGGTGTGATGGAGATGCTGACGGCGCGCAACGAAGACGGCAAATACGTCATCCCCAAGATCATCTATTCCGACGCCTATTCCTCGGAAATGGTGGCTTATGCTGACCTGATCCTGCCTGACACCACCTATCTGGAACGTCACGACTGTATCTCGCTGCTTGACCGCCCGATTTGCGAGGCCGACGCCGCCGCCGACGCGATCCGCTGGCCGGTGATTGAGCCTGACCGCGATGTGCGCGGCTTTCAGTCGGTGCTGATCGAACTCGCCAACCGCATGAGCCTGCCGGGCTTCACAAACGAAGACGGGACGCCCAAGTGGAAGGACTACGCCGACTATATCGTGAACCACCAGCGCAAGCCGGGTATCGGCCCGCTTGCCGGGTTCCGTGGTGAAAACGGCGACAAGGAAGGGCGTGGAGAGGTCAATCCCGACCAGCTGAACCGCTATATCGAAAACGGTGGTTTCTACGTCGCGCACATCCCCGAAGGCGCGGATTACTACAAACCCTGGAACGCGGCGTATCAGGACTGGGCCGTCGGGATGGGCCTCTATGACAGCCCGCAGCCATACCTGTTCCAACTTTATTCCGAGCCTATGCGCAAGTTCCAACTGGCCGCAGAAGGGCATGGTGACCGCCAGCCGCCGGATCACCTGCGCCAGCGGATCAAAGACACGATGGACCCGCTGCCGATCTGGTATGAAACCGACCAGCAGGGCAACGAAGGCTTTACAGTCAACGCACTGACCCAGCGCCCGATGGCGATGTACCACAGCTGGGGCACTCAGAACGCCTGGCTGCGCCAGCTGCACGGACGCAACCCGCTCTACGTCCCAACCAAACTGATGCGGGAACATGGGCTGAGCGATGGCGATTGGGCCAAGGTCACCTCTCCGCACGGAGAAATCACCGTGCCCGTCATGGAAATGGCCGCACTGAACGACAACACCGTCTGGACCTGGAACGCCATTGGTAAACGAAAAGGCGCGTGGGCTCTGCAAGAGGACGCGCCGGAAGCCACCAAAGGCTTCCTCCTCAACCACCTGATCCACGAACTGCTGCCGCCCAAAGGCGACGGGATGCGGTGGGCCAACTCTGACCCGGTGACTGGTCAGGCTGCATGGTTCGACCTCAAGGTCAAAATCGAAAAAGCCGCCCCTCCGACAGATACCGAAAGCCAACCCGAATTTGAGCCGATCAAATCGCCCGTTGGCACCGGCCCGAAAGATATCGCATGGAAGGTCGGCAAATGAACCGGATCCGTTCTTCATCTGGCCAAAAATATCTCGGGGGTGAATTGAGCCAAAGGCTCAAGAGGGGGCTGGCCCCCTCCCCCGCCCATAACAGCCGAGGTTCCCTGACATGACCCAGCTTCCCCAATCCACCGAACGTAAAATGGGTCTGGTCATCGATCTGGACACCTGTGTCGGCTGCCACGCCTGCGTAATCTCCTGCAAAGGGTGGAACACGGAAAACTACGGCGCGCCTCTGTCGGACCAAGACGCCTACGGTGGCAACCCGTCCGGCACCTTCTTGAACCGCGTACATTCCTATGAGGTACAGCCGGAACAGGGTCACGCTCAACTGATCCACTTCCCGAAATCTTGCCTGCATTGCGAAGATGCTCCCTGTGTCACTGTCTGCCCAACCGGCGCCAGCTATAAACGCGTCGAAGACGGTATCGTGTTGGTTAATGAAAGCGACTGTATTGGCTGCGGTCTTTGCGCCTGGTCCTGTCCATACGGTGCCCGGGAGCTGGATGCAGCAGAAGGCGTCATGAAAAAATGTACGCTCTGTGTCGACCGTATCTACAACGAAAACCTGCCCGAGGTAGATCGTGTGCCCTCGTGCGTGCGCACCTGCCCGGCCGGCGCGCGGCACTTTGGCGATTTGGGCGACCCTGACAGCGATGTCAGCAAACTCGTCGCAGATCGGGGCGGTATGGACCTGATGCCTGAAATGGGCACCAAACCCGTCAACAAATACCTGCCGCCGCGCCCCAAGGACACGGTTGAGGACCAGATCGACATTTTGGCCCCCCTGCTGGCACCGGTCGCTGAAGAACCCAAGGGTTTCCTCGGCTGGCTCGACAAGACGTTGGAGAAACTCTGATGCATCCCGCACCGTCCGTTATTATCTTCACCACTTTGTCCGGGTTGGGATTCGGCTTGCTGTTTTTCCTCGGGCTTGGCCAGCCTGCGGTGACCGGCTTTGTGGCATTCGTATTTTACGTCATCGCATATGCGCTGGCAGTGGGTGGTTTGCTGGCCTCAACCTTCCATTTGGGCCACCCCGAACGCGCCTGGAAGGCGTTCAGCCAATGGAAATCGAGCTGGCTCAGCCGAGAAGGGGTTTGTGCCGTGGCGGCCCTGGTGGTCATGGGGCTTTATGCATTCGGCGCAGTTTTTCTGGGCAGCCATTGGACAGTTCTGGGTTGGCTCGGCGCGTTTTTCAGTCTTGCGACCGTGTTTACCACCTCGATGATTTACACCCAGCTCAAGACCATCCCGCGCTGGAACATGGAACTGACGCCAATCCTGTTCCTGTCCTTCAGCTTGGCCGGAGGTGCCCTGTTGTCCGGGGCTGAAACTCTGGCCCCCTGGTTGCTTGCCATTGCCGGGGCAGTACAGCTTGCTTACTGGGCCAAGGGCGACGGCGCATTCGCGCGATCCGGCACTTCGCTGAGCACCGCCACTGGGCTGGGCGTCCGCGGTGATGTGCGCGCCTTCGAGCCGCCGCATACGGGCACCAACTATCTGTTGCGCGAATTCGTCCACGTGGTTGGGCGCAAACACGTGCAGAAACTGCGGATCATTTCCTTTGTTCTGGCGTTTGTGTTGCCTTTGCTGCTGATCCTGATCCCGGTCTCGGGCGTCGTGATCAAGCACCTCTTTGCCTTGCTGGCGGTGGCGTCGCATCTGGCGGGCGTAGCAACGTCGCGCTGGTTGTTCTTTGCGCAGGCAGAGCATGTTGTTGGGCTTTACTACGGGAAACGGTGAGAAGGGGGCTCTGCCCCCGCTGCGCGTACCGCGCATCTCCCCCGAGGTATTTTTAGCCAGATGAAGATTGGATCCGGCAAATGAAAAGGGCGGCGCTCGGGATTTGAGGCCGCCCTTTTGTCATTTCGGGTCCGACTTAGATCAGACCGGCATGCGCCATTGCGGCCTCGATTGCAGTCTTGGTGCCGTCCTCAAGCTCGGTGAGAGGTGAGCGCACTTCGGTGCTGCAAAGGCCCAGTTTGCTGAGCGCGTATTTGGCACCGACAAGACCCGGTTCGATAAAGATGGCCTCGTGCAGAGGCATCAGCTTATCCTGATAGTCCAGCGCTTTTGCATAGTCTCCGGCCAGTGTGGCCTGTTGGAATTCGGCGCACAATTTGGGTGCCACGTTTGCCGTGACCGAGATGCAGCCAACGCCGCCATGGGCGTTGAATCCAAGCGCAGTCGCGTCTTCACCAGACAGTTGGCAGAAATCCGCGCCGCAGGTCGCGCGCTGTTGGCTGACACGGGCCAGATCGCCCGTTGCGTCCTTAACCCCAACGATGCGTGGCAGCTTGGAAAGCTCACCCATAGTGGCCGGTGTCATGTCAACAACGGACCGTCCGGGGATATTGTAAATGATGATCGGAATATCCGCAGCTTCGTGAAGAGCCTGGAAATGCGCGATCAGGCCGCGTTGGGTTGGCTTGTTGTAGTACGGGGTGACAACCAGCGCTGCATCCGCGCCGACCTTTTTGGCGAATTGCACAAAACGAACGGCTTCGACCGTATTGTTCGATCCGGCACCGGCGATGACCGGAACGCGACCCGCCGCTGTTTTCACGACCTCTTCGATCACCGTTTCATGCTCATCGTGGCTGAGCGTGGGGCTTTCGCCCGTGGTACCAACCGGCACAAGACCCGTCGAGCCTTCAGCAATCTGCCATTCCACAAGGTGTTTGAGCGTCTTCAGGTCCAACTCGCCGTTGGTGAACGGGGTGACGAGGGCTGGCATTGAGCCTTTGAACATGACACGCTCCTTTAAGGTGCATTTTGCGGTTTTTACGCCTCGGTCCCTCACGTTTCCAGCTTTGTGAGTTGATCCCGGCGACGCACGGTTTATCCTCACAGGCTCTATCCTCGGTTGGTTGGGAAATGCAAGGTATGACACGCATTCTGGCACTTTTGATTGCTGTGATTGTGTATTCAGTGACGGCACCGCAGCTTGCGCGGGCGGATGCCGCTGGTGATTTGCGCGCCGGGCTTTATGAAATGCGAAAGGGCGACTGGAATGCCGCGTTGAGGGTTTCAGGCCAACGCGGCTCTGTTTCCCGCGACATCATCGTCTGGCACTGGCTGCGCGAGGGATTCGGCAGCTCGGGCGATGTGCTGGTGTTTCTCGAACGCCGTCCGGACTGGCCCGGAATGGCATGGTTGCGCCGCAAGAGCGAGCCCGTCTTTACCGGCGCTGACCCGGATAGGGTTTTGAAATTCTACACTGACATGCCTCCTCAGACGGCTGAGGGCGCGCTGAACTATGCAATCGCCTTAAAAGCAAAAGGACGCGTGGGGGACGCTGAAGCGGATATCGTCACGGCGTGGCGGACCATGCCGATGGGTTCGGGGTTGCAAAAGACGTATCTGGAAAACTTTGCAAAGCTGTTGAGACCGCATCACGCGGCGCGGCTGGACCGGATGTTGTGGGATGGTCATCTGGTCAGCGCGGGCCAAATGCTGCCGCTGGTCAGTGCTGACCAACGCAAGCTGGCCGAGGCACGAATCGCATTGCAAAAGCGCCAACCCGGTGTGGACGGCAAGGTGGCAGCAGTCCCGAAATCTCTGATGGATGCGCCCGGACTTGCCTTTGACCGTTTTGTCTGGCGGGACAAGAAGGAATTGGACGACAGCGCCATAGACCTGATGCTGGCGCGTTCAACAGGGCCGGATGCGTTGGGCGAGCCTGACAAATGGGCCGAAGGGCGCCGCCGCCTGGCACGGCTTGAGATGCGGTCCGGACGATCTGCACGTGCATATGACGTGGCCGCCAATCACCACATGACCCCTGAAATGGGCTATGGCTATGCCGATCTGGAGTGGCTGGCGGGGTTTCTGGCCCTGCGCAAGCTGAATGACCCTGCAACCGCCGTAAGGCATTTCCAGAATTTTTCCGACGCGGTTAAATCACCAATTTCGAAAGGGCGTGGTGGTTATTGGCTTGGACGCGCGTATGCCGCTCTGGGGGATGCGGACAAAGCATATGACGCTTATGCCGTTGGGGCTGATTATCAAACTTCGTTCTACGGCTTGCTTGCTGCGGAACGGATCGGCAGGCCGTTTGATGCAGAGCTGGCCAATCCACGCCGCGCTCCACATTGGCGGCAGGCAGAGTTCGCTGAGTCCAGTGTTTTGGAAGCAGGCTTGTTGCTGCTGAAGGCCGGAGAAGCCAACCTCTCCGAGAGGTTCCTGACACATCTGGTCGAAAGCCTTGATCCGGTGCAGGCCAATCAACTTGGTGACCTGGTCATCGAGCTGAAACAGCCGCACCTGGCGGTGATGATCGCCAAGCGGGCGGCAACCACGGGCACGGTGTTGCCCGCAGCCTATTACCCGGTGCATCCGGTCGCAGACATGCGCCTACCGATGGCCAAGGAAATGACGCTGGCGATTGCGCGGCGCGAAAGCGAGTTTGATCCTGTCGTTATTAGTGGCGCGGGCGCGCGCGGTCTGATGCAGGTGATGCCTGCGACGGCCAAGCTGGTCGCGGGTGAGTTAGGCATTCTCAGTGGCCACCAGACGGGACGGCTTACCACGGATTGGCAGTACAACGCCAAGCTGGGGGCCAACTATCTTTCGGGTCTGGCAGCTGATTTCAACGGCAACGTGGTGATGATGGCTGCCGGGTATAACGCGGGACCCAGGCGCCCAATCTCGTGGATGGAGCGTTTTGGAGACCCGCGCACCGGCGAAGTTGATATCGTTGACTGGATCGAGACGATACCTTTCAGCGAAACCCGCAACTACGTGATGCGCGTGACCGAAAGCCTGCCTGTCTACCGCGCGCGACTGGGACAACCCGCGCTTCCGATCCCGTTCTCACAAGAACTGATCGGATCATCTCTGGCGGCGTTCGCGCCATAAGGTGAACAGCCCTGCGGCCACAACAATCGCTGCGCCTGCTACAACTTCGGGGCGCAGCGTTTCGCCAAAGACTGAAATACCCAGCATCGCGCTCCAGACCAGATGGAAATAGGCGAAGGGTTGCACCGCGCTCGCCTCGGCCATCTCATAGCACTTGATCAGCAACCAGTGACCGGACGCTCCACTGACGCACAGCAGCGCCATCCAGCCCCAGTCAGCAGGCACCATCGGCTCCCAGAACCAAATTCCGACCAGAGTCATTGCGACGGAGCCGGCGACGCCGGTCCAGAAAAAACTGGTGGCTGTGCTGTCCTGCCGGGCGGCATAGCGGGTCAGCAGGGCGTAGACTGCAAACATCAGGGCCGAGATGAGGGGAATGATCGCCCAAGGGTTAAATACGCCCGCACCTGGTTGCAAAATGATCAGAACGCCAATGCATCCCACCCCGATCGCGCTCCACCGCCGCCACCCGACCTGCTCGCCCAATACCGGCCCGCTTAGCGCGGCAACAAGCAATGGATAGCAGATGAAGACAGCCATGCTGTCGATCAAGCCGAGTATGGTGAAGCCAAAGACCGCGACACAGATCTCGGCCGCCAGCAACACACCACGGGTTATTTGCAGACCCAACTGATTTGTCTGCGTGGCTGCCCTCAGCCCACCGGGTGATCGTGCCGCCAGCGCAATGACAAACGCCGCGAAGAACCAATAGCGGACCATCACGACCATGTAGGTGTTGTAGGTCCCGGCCAAATGCCGCGAGATACCGTCCTGCAGGGCAAACACAATCGTGGCACCCACCATCAGGGCGATGCCTGCACCGATATTGTTCTTCTGCGTCATGCTTTGATTGCCCGTGTCATATGTCGCTTGCGGCCATAGCCCGACGTGCGCATCACGTTGAAACCAGCATCCTCCAACCCCCGACGTACAAAACCAGCGGCGGTATAGGTGGCGGCTGTCCCCTCTGCCGCGGTGTGGATTGCAACCTCTTGCATCAGGTCCGCCCCCCACAGTTCCGGGTTCTTGGCGGGCGAAAACCCATCAAGAAACCAGGCATCCGCCTTTCCGGCCCATTTTGGCAAAGTCTCACGCGCATCACCAATGATCACCTCGAACTGAAGAGTTTCGAGCATGCATTCGCGACCCGACCAGTGTGTGAGAAACCGGCTGCTCCACGGTTGCAACTCGGGAAACGCCTTCAGCGCATGATGCATATCTTCCGTGGCCATTGGAAAAGCTTCGAAACTGGTAAACCGCAAAGGTCCGGTTTGGCTGGATTTCTCCCACTCAGACCATACCGTCAGCAGGTTCAACCCAGTTCCAAAACCAAGTTCGGCGATGTGAAAACCAGGTGTGAATCGCGCAGGTAGATCGTTGCCAGCCAGGAACACGTGGCGCGTCTCTTCCAGCCCGTTCTGCAAAGAATAATAGGGATCGTCGAAACGATCCGAGACCGGTATCTGATCCTCGGTCCACGTCAATTTGGCACGCTGGTCTGCCATCTGGGAATCCTGTAGCTAAGCGGCGCGACACTGAACAAGGAAAAGGGAATTGGCAATGGTCGATGTGACGGTGCGCGGCGCAGGGATTTTCGGCCTGTCCATCGCGTGGGTCTGTGCCCGACGCGGCGCAAAGGTGCAGGTTGTCGATCCGTTCGGGCCCGGTGCCGGGTCCAGCGGCGGTCTGGTCGGTGCATTAGCCCCGCATGTGCCGGAAAACTGGAACGCCAAGAAAGCCTTTCAGTTCGACAGTCTGATCATGGCTGAACCTTTTTGGCGGCAAATCGAAGAAACCGGCGGCGTTTCCCCCGGTTATGGTCGGTTGGGTCGCCTTCAGCCCATCCCGGATGCCCGCAGCCTTGACTTGGCGCGGCAGCGCGAAGGTACGGCAGATAAACTTTGGCAAGGTCAAGCCGAATGGCGCGTGATCACCACCGCACAGGCTGGTACATGGTGTCCGCCCAGCCCCACCGGATTTGTCATCCGGGATACTCTGACCGCGCGGATGCACCCTCGACGAGCCTGCGCTGCGCTTGTGGCCGCCCTTGAGGTTATGGGCGTTCACGTTGTCAATAACGCTGAAAACCAAGGACAGGTTGTGCACGCAACTGGCCTTGCCGGGTTACAAGAGCTCAACGATGCCTATGGCAAGACCGTCGGAAACGGCGTCAAAGGGCAAGCTGCCCTGTTGCGCTTTGACGCGGGAGAGGTCCAGCAGCTCTTTGCCGATGCGATACATATCGTACCCCACGCGGACGGAACACTTGCTATCGGGTCAACGTCGGAACGGGAGTATGACGATCCGACCAGTACCGACAGCGCGCTGGACGATGTGATCGACCGCGCCACACGCGCCCTGCCGCTGCTGCACGGGGCCGAGGTAATAGAACGCTGGGCCGGTGTCCGCCCCCGCAGCAAAAGCCGCGCACCAATGTTAGGTGCGCACCCACTGCACAAGGATCAGTTTATCGCCAATGGAGGTTTCAAAATCGGTTTTGGCATGGCCCCCAAGATCGCCGAGGTCATGGCTGATCTGATGTTGGAAGGCCAGGATGAAATTCCCGAAGACTTCCGGCCCGACGCCTCATTGTAATCGATGCGCTCTACGAGATGGACGCATAGACCCAACACCATCCTTTGAGGCCCGTCAGCCCGAACGTGCCATGCCTAATACGCGGGCCAGTTTCAAAAACCGGCCTCGGCCCGCAGTTTCTGCATCAGTTTAAGCAGTGACTTTTCATACCGGTCAGAGGCCAATTTTCCGTGTTCGTCGAACGCGTTCGAACTGTCTGCCAGATGGATTTCAGGCCCCTGCAGAATGCGCGGCTGAAAGGGAACCATAAACGACCGCAGAATCATCTGCGCGCGCTCACCGCCAGCGCGACCTGCCGCCGCCGACATAACGGCAACCGGTTTGTCGGCCCACGGATTGCCCTGTGTGCGGCTCACCCAATCCAGCGCGTTCTTCAAAACGCCCGATGGACCTTTGTTGTATTCCGGCGTCGAGATGATAACCGCATCTGACTGCGCGATTTGGTCCGCCAAAGACTTCACCGCTGCCGGAATGCCCTCACCCTCTTCCAGATCTCCGTCATAAAGGGGTAGGTTCAGGTCTGCTTCGACAAAGTTGGCCGAATCAAACAACCGGGCCGCTTCCCGCAAAAGCTTGCGGTTGGTTGCATCCTGACGCAGGGATCCAGACAAGCCGAGGAGTTTGGGTTGAGACATCTAGGGGAACTCCGTTTCAGTGATTTTCTGAAAACTAGCCCGAGTTTGATCTGTTCCAAACCCCATTTGACGCACAGTCAATGCGCAAACGGGGCCGCCAATGGCGACCCCGTGCAAAATGCTTAGTCCGCGTTACGCGTTTCCGCTGGGCACAACAACGATTTCAACCCGTCGGTTCTGTGCCTTGCCTTCCGGCGTCAGGTTCGAGGCGACGGGATTGTTTTCGCCCTGACCAATTGTCGTGATGCGATTAAAGCTGACACCATTGGCCTGTAGGATATCCGCAACCGCGTTGGCGCGACGCTCAGACAGCCCTTGATTGTAACCCGCGTCACCGTCGCTGTCCGTGTGACCGATGATCTGCACGTTCGAGTTGGGGTAATTGACGAGGTTCTGGCCCACTTTCACCAGATCAGATCGCAGCGCCGGGCGCACAGTCGAACTGTCGGTGTCAAAGGTAATGTCGTTGGGAACAGTCACAATCAGCCGGTCACCCGCATTCACGATGGTGATTCCGTCATTTGCCAATTGCTGACGCAACTCAGCCGCCTGTTTGTCCAACTGGTTGCCGATCAGGCCACCACCGGCTGCGCCAATTGCAGCCCCTGCCAACGCGCCCAGACCCGGGTTCGAGTTATTGGCGATCGCGCCAATTCCCGCCCCGACAAGACCGCCCAAAACGGCACCCTGTTTGGCGTTCTGGTTCGGATCGCTTTGCGCCGACAATGTGCCGGGATCTGTACAGGCCGAAAGAACAAGGACTGAACTCAGCCCCGTGGCCAGAATAAACTTGGAAATCGTCATGATATCACCTTCTGCTCCAACACCCGTTTGTCAGGTGCGTTTGGTTTTCCTCAGTATATCACGGCCAGGGTGTTGGGTCTCAAGCAACAATCCAGTGAGATCGGCAATTAGCCGCCAACTGGGATGCGAATTCTTCAAAAATCGGCCCTGGCACGAAATTTCATCGAAACCCCGCCTTCGGGGTGCTTCAGGCGCAGTTCTTCCGAATGCAGCATCAACCTTGGGAAATCCATCGCCGCGCCGGTCGCATAAAACGGGTCTCCCAGGATCGGATGACCCAACGCCTGCATGTGTACGCGCAATTGATGAGACCGACCTGTTTTGGGAAACAGGCGCACACGCGTTGTTTCGCCCTCATGTTTTACGACGCGCCAATCGGTGAGCGCAGGCTTTCCGGTGTCTTGGCAGACCATTTGTCGGGGCCGGTTGGGCCAGTCCACAATCAAAGGCAGGTCCACTGTGCCGGTCTTTGGCTCCAAGCACCCCCAGACACGAGCGACGTAGGTTTTGCGGGTCTGGCGCTGTTCGAACTGCATACTCAGGTTGCGCTGTGCATGGGGCGTTTGGGCAAAAACCATGACACCGGATGTATCCCGGTCCAGCCGATGCACCAGTAATGCCTGAGGAAAAGCCGCCTGCACCCGCGTCAGAAGACAATCCGCCAGATGTTCACCACGCCCCGGCACCGAAAGCAGGCCAGACGGCTTGTTCACCACGATCAACTGCGCGTCTTCGTGCAAGACATCCAGCGGGGTTTGAGGGGGGTCATAGATCTCACTCATGCAGGCCTGCCTATCGCAGCCCGCCCCCTCCCGCAACGTCGTCCTTGCCTGTTGGGCGATGTTCAGAGACCTTCGGCACAGGAGGAAACGACATGCACCCGACCATCGAACGAATACAAGAGGTTGTCGCCAAAGGCGATGAAGCCTTGATCCACGCGCTTCTGGCCGAGGATGTCCGGTTCCTGCCGCCAACCTACTACAGCACCTGGACCGGACGCGCGCCGGTGGCCGCCGTTCTGGGACATGTCGGTCAGGTGTTTTCAGACTTTCGCTATCGCCGCATAATGGGCGAGGGAAAAGACTGGGCGTTGGAATTCCAGTGCAAGGTCGGCGATCTTGACGGGATCGGGGTGGATCTGATCACGCTAAACGACGACGGTTTGATTCAAACCTTCGAGGTCGCGATGCGGCCATACAAGACAGTGGGTGCACTGCGAGAGGCGATGATGGCGCGCGTGATGACCGATGCAAGGTTTCTCAAGTTCAAAGACGCCCTGAGCTGACCATGCGCGGTTTGATTGCAGCCGATCAGGTCCTGCGCATTCCACTGCTGCCGGTTCTGGCAGCGCAGGGGCTTTCAGTCCGGCGCAACGCTCAGATGTTGCCAGAGCCGACGGGCCCTCGGAACGGCCGATCAGGTCGTGGACCACGCCTGCGCCTGCTCGTCTGCGGCGACAGTTCGGCGGCTGGTGTTGGGGCCGGAACCCAAGCGCAGGCTCTGTCAGGGCAGCTGGTTGACCGGCTGGCCAAACATTATTCGGTCGAGTGGCAATTGGAAGCAACCACGGGGCACACAACACTGGACACACTCGACCGCTTGAAAAGCCTGCAGGGGGAGTTCGACGCGGTTGTCACGGCCTTAGGCGTAAATGATGTGACCCGTGCCGTTACATCCCGACAATTTGCGCAGCGCCAAAGGCAGCTTATCACTGCTCTGTCCAACGATCTGGGAGCACGACGCATTGTCGTAACCGGCGTTCCACAAATGAACAGGTTCCCGGCCTTGTCCCATCCTTTGGCTTGGGTCCTTGGCCGTCAGGCGGCCCGGCTGGATCAGGCGCTGCAGCAGGTTGTGTCAGCCTACCCCCATGTCCGGCATCTGAAACTCGATCTGCCGGATGACCCGGCGCTTGCTGCCCCGGACGGCTATCATCCCAGTCCACACGCCTACGCCCTTTGGGCGGACGCCGCAGCGCAATTGTTGCGTCAGGCCTGAGCCCGCGCCTGCCGGATCATCGGGATCGAATAGACAATCAAAGCCGCCCAGATCAGCGGGAAAGCGATCATCCGACCGATGTCGATCTTTTCGCCAAACACAGCGATTGCTGTCACGAAAATCATGGTTGGTGCGATATATTGCAGGATACCCATCGTGGACAGTCGCACCAGCTTTGCACCGTTTGCATAGACCAGCAGCGGCACAGCCGTCACGACACCTGCACAGGACAGCAATAGGGTGTCTGACAGTCCCACGCCAAAATGCCCCGTACCCTGCACGCCCAGAAATGTGACGTAGACCAAAGCCGGGATCAAAAGGATCAGCACCTCAAGCAGGAACCCTTGATTTGGTCCGATTGGCAGGGATCGTTTGAAAAACGCATAGAACCCCCAACTCACCATCAGGCCAAGCGCAGCCCATGGCAAACGGCCGGCCTCAAACACCAGAACCAAGACACCCAATGAGGCCAGACCCACGGCAATCAGCTGCATGCGTGTCAGTGGCTCACGCAGCAAAATCGCTCCAAGTGCAATGCTGAACAGCGGGTTGATGTAATATCCAAGCGCGGCATCCAAAGCATGACCGGTTGAGATCGCCCAAACATAAATCGCCCAGTTCACAGTAATCAAAGCAGCTGTCAAAGCCGCCATTCCCAGCATCTTCGGATTACCCAGCGCAGCCTTGAGGTCGCGAGTGCGCCCCAAAATGACCAACAACAACCCGGCCACCGGAACAGACCAGATGATGCGATGGGCCACAACTTCGACCGGACCAATATGGTCCAGCGCTTTTAGGTAGAGCGGCAAAAATCCCCAAAGGACATATGCGGTTACCGCCAGCGCCAGACCCTTAGGTGTGTCGGAATTCTGAGAGGGAATGGGCGTGTCGGCCACGGCAAATCTCCGGTTGATACCGGACACATTTACGGCAGTTCACATCAGCTTGAAAACTCCGAAAACCGTGAAGTCGCACATAACGAATAGTGATGGGTCGATCTCGGATGTCGCGTTGAAACTCATGTTGGCGCAGCGAGGCGCTGCCTCGCGCTCCGAGGTATTTTTTAGCCAGATGAACAAGGGATCCCTCATTCATCTGGCCCAAAATACCTCGGGGGAGTCGCCCGGAACGGGCGGCGGGGGCAGAGCCCCCCTTTTGCACGTCAGACTTTCACACGCTCTGATTTCGGGTCGTACATCGGCTTGAGCGAAGCCTCCGCTTTAACCTTCACCCCACAGACGTCGACCTCGTAAGAAGATGCCAGAACGTCCGCAGCCTTTTCGCCTTCGCACGGGACATAGCCCAGACCAATGGCACCGCCCAACGTGTGGCCATAGTTGCCTGAACTCAAGTAGCCCACATATTCGCCGTCGCGGACAATTGGCTCGTTGTGGAACAGCAACGGTTCAGCGTCAGCCAACTTGAACTGAACCAGCCGATTTTTAGGGCCGTTTTCCTTGCGCGCAATCACGGCCTCACGCCCTATGAAGTCACTGCCTTTGTCAACCTTGACCGCAAAGCCAAGGCCCGCATCGACCACGTGATCTTCGCAGGTGATGTCGTGCCCGAAATGGCGGAAGCCTTTTTCGATACGAGCGCTGTCCATCATGTGCATACCGCACAGCTTCAGCCCCATGTCCTGCCCGGCCTCGTGCAGAGTTTCGAATACATGGCCTGCCATATCCGCAGAGACATAGATCTCCCATCCAAGCTCGCCCACATAAGTGACACGATGGGCGCGGGCCAGGCCCATACCGATCTCGATCTCCTGCGCAGTGCCGAAGGGGTTGGCCGCGTTGGTGAAATTGTTAGGCGACACTTTCTCGAGCAGAGCACGCGAGTTGGGGCCCATAACGGCCAAAACACCCTCACCTGCTGTGACATCGGTGATCACGACGTTGAAGTCGCCCGCGTGGCGCATCATCCAGGTTTGATCTGCCTGTCGTGTTGCGGCAGGAGTCACAACCAGATACGCGGTCTCGCTCAGGCGTGTGACAGTCACATCGGCTTCGATCCCGCCAGCACGATTCAGAAACTGAGTGTAGACAATCTTGCCAGTAGGCACCGAGTAGTCGCCACCACCGATATAGTTCATGAATTTTTCAGCATCGGGACCTTCGACGCGGATCTTGCCAAAAGAAGACATGTCATACATGCCGACATTCTCGCGCACGGCGCGGTGTTCAGCAGCCGAGTTTTCGAACCAGTTCTGGCGCTTCCAGCTGTACTGGTATTCCCGCTCCTGTCCTACATTGGCGAACCAGTTGGCGCGTTCCCAGCCGGCCAGCTCGCCCATGACGGCCCCCTGTTCCAGAAGGTGGTGGTGGAACGGCGTCCGGCGCACGCCGCGCGCAGTGGCTTTTTGGCGATAGGGGAAGTGGTCTGCATAGAGCAGCCCCAGCGTCTCTTTCGAGCGTTCGAAGAGGTACTTTTTGTTACCCTGAAACGGCTGCATCCGGCTGACGTCTACGTCGCCAAGGTCAAAGGGTTTCTCGCCTGTGTCCATCCATTCAGCCAGCGCCATGCCCGCACCACCGGCGGATTGGATGCCGATCGAATTGAACCCGGCGGCGACCCATACATTATCCATCTCAGGCGCCAGACCCAGATGGTAAGCGTCGTCCGGAGTGAACGATTCCGGGCCGTTGAAGAAAGTGTGAATACCGGCTTCGGCCAGCATTGGCATCCGCTCACACGCAGCTTCGAGGATCGGCTCAAAATGGTCGAAATCTTCGGGGAGTTGATCGAATTCGAACGTGTCCGGGATGCCGTCCATTGCCCAGGGTTTAGCGTTGGGTTCGAACGCACCCAGCAGGATTTTACCTGCATCTTCTTTGTAATACGCGCATTCGTCAGGCACGCGCAGCACTGGCAGTTGGGTCAGACCATCGATATTTTCGGTCACGATATAGAAATGCTCGCACGCATGAAGCGGCACGTTGGTGCCCGCCATGCGGCCAACCTCATGACCCCACATCCCGGCGCAGTTCACCACCATGTCGCATTCGATGTGGCCCGAAGCACTGCCGTCATCCGCGACCCAATCCACCCCGGTGACAGTACGGCCCTGCTTGACGATGTCTGTGACTTTAACCCGTTCCTTCACGACAGCGCCGCGCTGGCGCGCACCCTTAGCCAGCGCCAGAGCGATATTGGCGGGATCGCCCTGCCCGTCCAGCGGCAGGTAAACGGCCCCTTTGATACCGTCGAGATTGATGTGTGGGTACAGTTCTTGCACCCGCTCATTTGAAATTTCGTCGACCTCTACGCCAAAGGCGCGGGCCATGGCCGCCTGGCGGTAGATCTCTTCCTTGCGCTCTTCGGTCAGGGCGACGGTGATAGAACCGCAACGTTTGAACCCGGTGGCAACACCGGTTTCTTCTTCCAAAGATCCGTAAAGCTCCTGGCTGTACTTCGCCAGCTTGGTCATGTTTGCAGTGGCTCGCAACTGCGCGATCAGACCAGCCGCGTGCCAGGTTGTGCCACTGGTCAGTTGTTTACGTTCAAGCAGCACGACATCTTTCCAGCCCTTTTTGGTCAGGTGATAGGCGACCGAGCATCCGATGACGCCACCGCCAATAATGACCACTCGGGCCTTGCTGGGAAGATCAACCATTGTGACGACTCCACTAGTGTTTGGTTTTGGGCAGAATGCCACGAAGGATCGACAAGAAATGCACCAAAAGCGTCGCGATGTCAGAGAAAATCATCTTTGTGTGGTCTGACGCCTGTCCCGTCTCATGACAAATGGCGTGACTCCGAAAAAGCTTTTGTAAACAGATGAAAACCCGTTGGGAAACCCGCAAGCCATCCCAATCTCGCGTACGCTCATTGTTGTGTTCATCAGCAGGTTGTTGGCCTTGGCCAAACGCATTTCGCGATAGAACCCGTTGGGAGTTGTGCCGAAGAAGGATTTGAACTTACGTTCCAGTGACCGATTTGACAGGTTCAAGTCCTCGACAATCTGGCGGATGGGCAAGGGTTCCTCGATATTCTCTTGCATCAGCTTAATGCACTGATCCAGCTTGGCGTCGCCGGTGGCTGTGGTTTTTGCCCCGGAAAACGGCTGCATAGATGAGAAATCGCGAATCTGCTCGTGCAGCATGATATCGGCGACCGTCATTTTGGCTGGCCCCGAGATGTGCCGCCCGATAACCGACAGTGCAATGTCTGCCGTAGCGCTCATACCGGCACAGGTCACTACGGGTCCGATCTCGGTCGCGATCAAAAGCTTCGCCTCGAACCGGGCACCGCGTTCACGCAGGAACGAGGCATTTTCCCAATGGGTTGCCAAATCTTCCGTGCCCTGTTCTTTTATGTAACGACTGGCCGCTTCAGACAGCAAAAAGACCTGTGCGCCACGGAAAGTATAGTCCGACACAATACGGCCCAACGACAGGTCTGGCTGATCCGGGTCCGTGTTGCCGATGACGAACAAATAGTCAGCCGTAGGTTGCGATGGCACCGTTGAGGTCGAAACAAAAGCGTCACTGCTGCTGGCAATATCGCCACCGCGCAAAGACCGGTAAGTATAGGTGAAAGGCGGCGAGGCACAGACCCGGTTTGCCACCCGCAGAACATCCACAAGCGAGGCGAGTTCAAGCAACACAAACCCCGGCGCGACAAGAATGTCGAAATGCCGGATCGTTTGCTTCAAGCCTTTTTGCGCCGTCTCACCTGTCATCTTCGTGCTCAGACGATGTTGTGTCCGGCTGCCCGCAACCGGGTGGCGAGCGTTTCGATGTGCTCCGGTCCGATTTCACAGCATCCGCCGACAATCGTTGCCCCCTGATCGACCCATCCCATCACGTGATCCGCGTATGCATCGGGACCAAGATCATGGCGTTGTTCCAGCGCATCAACTGTTGGCGCATCTTCAAGAAACCCGGCCGAGATTTGCGTGAACCCATTTGCATAGGCCCCAAATGGCAAGGACATGCTGGACAGGATGTCCAACGCTGCTGGGATCGCTTCGGGGCGCGAGCAATTGATCAACAGCGCATCCGGCGCGTACGTTTTGACCAACGGCGCTATGTCCGCCAGCGGCTCACCCGACCTGAGACGGGTGCCGTCGTCATCGTTGACTGAAAGAGACAACCAAACCGGCTTGCCACATCCCGATGTTCCCCGCAGCGCGCCTTCGGCTTCAAGCACCGAGGACACCGTCTCGATGAGAAACAGATCCACCTGATCCGTCATAAGCCCGACCAGTTCCGCAAATTTTTCGCCCGCATCGATTGGGTCGGGCTTCAGGTCGGGCCTGTATGTGGCCAACAAAGGCCCCAGAGAACCCGCGACGCGCCCCTTTGTTCCAATGCACGCGGCTTGTGCTTGTGACAAGGCCGCATCAACGAGGGGTTCCAACTGATCTTCGATATCTTCGAACCGCAATCGGGACCGGTGAACCGCATAGGTATTCGTTGTCGCTATTGTCGCGCCGCACCTGAAATACTCTTCGTGTACTTCGCGCACCAGCTCGGGGCGATCAATCATGACCCGAGTTGACCAAAGCGCTGTTGGCGTATCCCCGCTGCGTTTGACCAATTCCTGGCCGATTGAACCATCCAAGAGGGTGATATCTGTCATGTCATTGCTCCTCAGGGGATCAGCACCAGCTTGCCCGGAAAGGTCTTGGATTGAAAATCCGATTGCGCCAGTGCGATGTCCCTTAACGGATAGGTGCGCGAGATCAATGGCTGGATGCGCCCGGCATTCATCAATTCGACAAGGCGGCCAAATACTTCGGGTGTCTGATGCGTACAGCCATGAATGGTTATGTCGCGCAGGTAGATATCCCTAAGATCCGCTTGAACCATCGGGCCGGCGATTGCGCCTGATACGGCGTAATGTCCACCGGGTTTCAGCGACAGGATCAACGATGCCCACGCAGGCCCGCCAACCACATCAATCACCACGTCGAACATGTCTTGTGGCAACGGTTCATCACGCTCGAAGGTTCCTGCGGCACCCTGGGATTTCACGACCTCAGCCTTTGCGGACCCCGTGACGCCCCAGACAGTGGCCCCGCGTAACGCAGCAAGCTGCACAGCGGCCATCCCAACACCACCAGACGCGCCAGTGATCAGGACCTTTTGGCCTGATGTGACACCCGCGCGGGTCAACAAGTTTTCAGCGGTCCCAAAAGCGCAGGGGACGGCTGCAATTTCAACGTCAGACAAAGGGGATGCGCTCACGTCGTACAGGTCATCCGCCTCTACCAGACAGTATTGGGCAAACGCCCCGTCGATCTCGGACCCCAATGCAATAAAGCCCTGAGGGTGACCGGGACGCGGACGCGGCAGGTTGATCGGGCAGGTCACGCGTTGGCCTGGACTGAAATGAACTCTATCACCCACTGCCTCGATGATGCCGCACAGATCCCCACCCTGAATGCGTGGGAAACGTAGGGCGCCACCCCACCCGCCGGCTTCGACGTCCTGATCCACAGCATCCGTAGCGCCGGTCACATCCGACGAATACCAGCCGACCCGCGTGTTGATATCCGTGTTGTTCACACCGGCAGCGGCAACCCGAACAAGCACCTGGCCCAGACCGGGCTCGGGCACAGGAATATCTTCGCGCCACTCCAAGACTTCGGGTCCACCGTGACCCGTCAGATAGAAACCAGACATGGTTTTTGGAATAGCCATCTCAGACCTCATCATCCGGATGCGGCGGGACAGGACCCATGGGAACGATGTCGTAGCGCGCATTGACCTCGGCCATCTTGGCCTCGTCCGCAAAGTCTGCCTCGGTCATCTTTGCAAGTTCAGCAAGGAACCCATCAAACCCTGACGGCTGAAAGATCATAAGCATCTTGGCTGGCGCATCACCTACGACACGACAGGCATGTGGTATTCCGGGTGGCACATGCATCGTGGTGCCCTGCCCGCATCGATGCCAGTCGCCGTCGACATAGAAGTCAACTTCACCTTCCAGAAAATAGAAGGTTTCGGCGTGCGTATCATGGCGATGAAGGCCAAGCGCAAAGCTGGCCTTCAAGTTGTCTTCCATAAGCGTGTATGCGCCATCTGTGTCCTGACCTGACACCTTCACGAAGGTATGGTCATTTTCCCAATCATAGTTGGGGCCCTCGCCGGGCCCCAGTTTGGCGTATCGTTTGCTCATGGTGGTCTCCGCAAGAGGTTAAGCGCGCAACCGCTCGTTCTCGGGATCCCAAAGCGGTTGATCCTGCTCTACCACAGCGCGGCACTTTTGGCCGTAGATTTCGACCTCAAGCTCGGTACCCGGGTTCGCAAGCTCAGCCTTGATCATGCCCAGCGCGATGGACTTGCCCACACGGTACCCCCATGCGCCCGACGTCGTCTCACCGACGATCTCATCGCCCTGCCAGATGCAAGACATGTAAGGCGCGTCGCAATCACCAGCCTCAACAGTCAGGGTGACGAACGACTTCTTCACGCCTTGCTGCTTCTCGCTCAGGATCGCGGCCTTGCCGGGGAAGTCTTGCGGCTTGTCCAGCTTCACGAACCGCTCCAAACCCCCTTCGAGCAGCGAGTAATCGGTCGACAAATCGCCCTTCCATGCACGGTAGCCTTTCTCGATCCGCAGTGAGTTCAGGGCGTACATGCCGAACGGCTTGGCCCCTGCACCGAGGATCGCGTCGTAGATCGCAGGCATATCCGCGTTGAGTGCGTGTACTTCCCACCCCAACTCACCAGCAAAAGAAACGCGGATCAGGTGGGCCGGTTGGCCAGCCACGGTTGCGGCCTGATGGGTCAGCCAGCCCGAGGACAGATCGGCGTCGGTCAAACCCGACAGGATCTCACGCGATTTCGGGCCGGTGACGATCAGCGTGTCGCGGGTTGTGGTGACGTCCTCAACCGATACGCTGGCGGGCATCGCGTTCACCAGAATATCGCGATCATGCCATTGCGCGGTTGCTGCAGTGATCATGACAAACTCATCTTCGCCCAAACGCAAGCAGGACATTTCGGTCAGGATGCGGCCGCGGTCATCCGAGATGTAGACCAGATTGATACGGCCAACTTTGGGCAATCCACCAGCTACCAGGCCACGCAGTGCCTCGGCAGCGCCTTCGCCTTTGACCATGAAACGCGAGAACCCTGGCAGGTCAAGCACACCGCAATGGTCGCGCACCGCCTCGCATTCTTCTTTGATCCGCTGCTCCCACGGGCCGGAACGACCCCAGGTATGCGTTGCCTCAAGCGTGGTGTCATCACCCGGCTGCGCGAACCAGTTGGCACGTTCCCAGCCGTTGTAAACGCCCATCACGCCGCCCAGCGCTTTGACCTTGTCATGAACCGGCGACAGCTTTTTGTCACGCGCGGCAGGCCATTCGTGGTGCGGGAAATGCATGGCGTATTCGTTGCCGTAGACTTCCATGCCTTTCTGGTTGCAATAGTCCTGATCGGTGTAATCGGTGTAGCGGCGTGGATCGACAGCCCACATATCCCATTCGGTCGCGCCATCAACGATCCATTCCGCCAGCACCTTGCCCGCGCCACCGCCCTGCGCGATGCCAAAGGTAAAGCTGTGCGCCTCAAAAGCGTTTTTCACACCGGGCATCGGACCGATCAGCGGCAGGCCATCAGGCGCGTAGGGGATCGGACCGTTGATTACACGTCCAACGCCCGAGGTTGCCATCAGCGGCACCCGCTCCATGGCGTCGGTGACGATATCCTCAATCCGGTCCAGATCGTCATTCCAAAGCTGGAAGCTGAAATCCTCGGGCATCGGATCGTCTTCGGTCATCCAGTGGCCCTTGCAGTTGGGCTCGTAGGGGCCAAGGTTGAAGCCGTTCTTCTCTTGCCGCAGGTAGTAGGACACATCGACGTCGCGCAGCAGCGGCAGCTTGCCGCCATGCTCTTTCGACCACGCCTCAACCTCGGGCACCTCGTCGGTCAGCAGGTATTGATGGCTCATGACCATCGCGGGAACGGTGCGGCCGCCGAATGGCTTGAACATCTCGCCCACGCGCTGCGCATAGTAGCCGGCGGCGTTCACCACATAGTCACAGGCGATGTCGCCCTTTTCCGTTTGCACGGTCCAGCTGCCATCGTCATGCTGTGTCACATCGGTGGCCGGGCAGAAACGGATGATCTTCTGGCCCAGATCGCGCGCGCCTTTGGCCAATGCCTGCGTCAGCTGCGCCGGGTCGATATCGCCATCGGTCGGATCGTACAGCACGCCCTCAAGGTCATGCGTTTCAAGGAACGGATAATGCTCCTTGGCCTGTTCCGGGGTCCACATCTCCATCGGGATGCCCTGATAGCGGCCCATGGACATGGCGCGCTCGAACTCTTGCATCCGCTCTTTGCTATGCGCCAGACGAATGGAACCCGAAACGTGGTAGTTCATCGGATAGTCAACTTCTTCGGCCAAGCGCGAATACAGCTCGGTCGAGTAGCGCTGCATGTTCATGATCGCCCATGAGGTCGAGAAGGTCGGCACGTTGCCCGCCGCGTGCCAAGTCGAGCCAGCAGTCAGCTCGTTCTTTTCCAGCAGAACGCAGTCGGTCCAGCCCTTCTTGGCCAGATGATAAAGGGACGAGCAGCCCACGACGCCGCCACCGATGATGACAACACGGGCTTTGGTTGGAAAATCACTCATGTGTTTTGATCCTCTGTTACTGTGCCCGCTGGGGCAGATCGTCTGAGATGTCGTAGTAGTCACCTTTGTCAGCGACAAAGATGTGCTTTGAGAGTTTCAGGCCCGTAGGTTCGCTGAGCGCACCCATGGAAATCGAAATCGTGTCTTCGGCATTGTGCTGCCAGAACAGGAAAGAGCCACATACACTGCAAAAGCCACGCCGCGCGGTATCTGACGCACGGAACCAACGCAGCGTGTCGCTGGCGGTAAAGCTCAGGTTGTCCTCATGGGTCGAGGTCGAGGACCAGATGTGGCCCGACTGCTTGCGGCACTGGCCGCAATGGCATGCCGAGGGCGGCGACAGCTCTCCGTCGATGGTAAACGCGACCGCGCCGCACAGGCAGGAACCCGTGTGCATACAATTACCCCCTTGCTGCGGGCGTGGAGCTGGCCCCCAGCAACACGCCATAGATGATGAAACAGGTCGCCATCACACGGCGAACCCAGATGTTGAACACAGCCCCTAGTGCGGCCTTGCCCATGAGCGCGCCCAGTAGGGTGAAGCCGGTATAACTGAGCGTGGTGATGATCAGCGCCGTGGGCATGATGACTCCCATCTGCTGCCAGATCGGCACGTCGGGCTGCACGAATTGCGAAAAGGCCGCCAGGTACCCTGCCACGCTTTTGGGATTTATCGTCGCCACCGCCAGCGCGTGAAAATAGACATGCCGCGCAGGGCGTTCTGAGGCCGGTGCAGGTTTTGTAGCGTTCATCCAGCCTCGGATTCCGACCCATATCAGGAAACCTGCACCAATCAGCTTGGCGATGAAAAATCCAGTTGGTGACGCCGCGATCAAGGCCGTGATGCCCAGCGCCGATAAGATCAGGAACGCGCTTGCTTGCGTTAGGATGGCCAGAACACCCAACATTGCCTTTGGGAATGGCAAACTCATCCCGTTTGAGATGCAGTTGACCGCGTTCGGGCCCGGAGTGGTTACGAACACCACCCAGAAGAGCGCGAATATGGTCCAGGCCTCAAAGCTCATCAGTACACCGGTGGCGCAATGACCCAGATGGCCACCGCAGGCTCATCATAGGGGTTAGACCATTGATAAGGTTCGTGTTTGATCCGAAAGCTGTCACCCGGACCGACAGTGAAAGCCCGCGACCCGATGGTCAGATCCAATCGGCCCGAGATCATGTACCCCACTTCCTGCGTCGGGCGATGGGCTGGGGTCTGCATCTTCGAGTTGGGCTCGAACGTGGAATGTACCATTTCAAAATCATCGGTCAGATCAGGCGAAAGCAGTTCCTCGATCAACCCTTCTTCCCCCGACCCCATGGGACGACGTGTGCCCGCACGAACGACATAACCCTTTTCCTCAACCGGAACCGCTGCATGGGCAAACAGCATCGACATCGGCACGCCAAGGCATTCAGCAATCTGACGCAGATCCGAGATCGAAGGATCGGACATGTCCCGTTCAACCTGACTGAGCCAACCGACCGAACGATCAAGGCGGGTCGCGATCTCTGTCAGGGTCAACCCGCGCGCTTTGCGCAAGGCCCTTAAATCAGCACCCAATGTCGCGCTTTGTGGGGCTTGGCTGTTCACACAGTTGCTCCGAATCTCGTGAAATTTTAAATCTGTTTTTCACGATGGGACAAATTGATGAAATTTCCAAGCATTTTTTCATCTGGTCGCCTGCGCCAAGTGCGATGCACGTTACCAGTTTGTGTGCAGAACGCTGTCACGGAACGGTTCGTGGACCTAAGGCACCATCGGCGCGCCGATTTCGCGGACGTAAATCTCTGTGTCCACAGACGAGTCGTCGCGGGAGAGTGTAAAACCCGATTTTTGCAACACGCGGGCAGAGGCCGGGTTGTCGCGTCCAACCCCCGCGACCAAGCGAACGGCTGGGCCCGAAGTACACGCGGCGACAAATCCGTCCAAAAGCTCTGAGGCATAGCCTTTGCCCCATGCCGTTTCTGCAATCAGGTAACCGATATGGACCGTCGGCACAGATTTATGGGCAGAATCCAGTGCCAGTATCATCAGGCCGATCAGATGACGGTCATGTTTTTGGCGAACCAACAAAATATCACTTTCTGCGCAACGATCATCGATCCAATGAGATATGCCCCGGTCCTGTACCTGCATGGACGGCGGCAGGGGTCCAAGCACATTTGGGGTCAATATCGTGATGAGCTCGTCTTCCAGACATTCACGCAACAAATGGTCCCGGAGTTCATCTCTCCAGTGAAAAACCGAAAGGCGTGGTGTGAGGAATTGGTCTGGGCCCATGCCTGCTCCAACCTTTTGGGGACGGTGGCATTTTAACGGGTACCGGGCAAAACCGAAACACGGCGCACTATAGCCAGGCGCAAGCCTGCCCTGCTTTGGTTAAACCTGAGCGAAGGTCCTGGACAGAATCCTCGACAGGTACTCTGCGTCATCGGCTGAAAATGCATCCGGTTGATCGCTGTCGATGTCAAAAACCGCAATCACTTCACCGGCAGCATTGTGGACGGGCAACACCAGTTCGGACCGGGTTGAAGATGCGCACGCAATATGGCCTGGGAAAGCGTCCACGTCTGGGACGAGCTGCACTTCACCCGTCCGGGCGGCAGCCCCACAAACGCCGCGTTCGAACGGAATGACAAGGCACCCATGCCCGCCTTGGTAAGGGCCGATTTTCAACAGACCGGGTTCCACAACACGGTAGAATCCGGTCCAGTCAAAGCGGTCATCGGAATGATGCACTTCGCACGCAACGGTTGCCATCAAAGCGACCTGATCCGTTTCGCCTTCGGTCAACGCCGCGATGGTATTGGCCAGAGTTTCATAATCGGTTTTCATCGTGTCTTATCCATTGGGGCCGCGCGGGGGCGCTGCCCCCCCACCCCCGGAGTATTTGGAAAAAGATGAAGGGTCAAACGCGTTCGATCGCAATTGCAGTGCCTTCACCGCCGCCGATGCAGATGGCCGCGACACCGCGTTTGAGGTCTCGCTTTTCCAACGCATTCAACAATGTCACCAAAATGCGCGCACCCGAGGCACCAATAGGATGGCCCAACGCACAGGCTCCGCCATTCACGTTTACTTTGTCGCGCGGCAAACCCATTTCATGCATGAACGCCATCGGCACAACTGCAAAGGCTTCATTGACCTCCCAAAGATCAACATCCTCCTTGTTCCAACCGATGCTGGACAAGAGTTTCTGTGCGGCCGGAACCGGCGCAGTGGTAAACAGTCCGGGCGCTTGCGCGTGGCTGGCATGACCCAGAATACGGGCGCGCACCGTCAGTCCTTGGGCTTCGGCGGCTTCGGCAGAGGCTAAAACAAGCGCAGCAGCACCGTCAGAAATCGACGACGAGTTGGCAGCCGTCACGGTGCCATCCTTACGAAACGCGGGCTTCAAGGTGGGTATTTTTTCAGGGCGGGCGGATTTTGGTTGTTCGTCTGTGTCCTGCACAACCTCACCCTTTCGCGTGCGCACTGTGACAGGCGCAATCTCGTGTTCAAATGCGCCGTTTTCCTGCGCCGCAAGGGCATTGGACAGAGATTGGAGCGCATATTCGTCCTGAGCTTCGCGCGTAAACTGATAGGCTTCTGCACAGTCTTCGGCAAAGGTGCCCATCAGGCGGCCTTTCTCATAGGCGTCCTCGAGCCCGTCGAGGAACATGTGATCGACCACCTGACCATGACCTATACGGGCACCACCACGCATTTTGGGCAGCAGGTACGGGGCATTCGTCATACTCTCCATTCCGCCTGCGACCATTGTGTCCGCGTGACCCAACGCAATCTGGTCAAAAGCCATCATAGCCGCTTTCATGCCCGAGCCGCACATCTTGTTCAGTGTGGTTGCCGGGACCTCTTCCCCTAACCCAGCAGCAAAACCAGCCTGACGCGCAGGGGCTTGACCCTGACCTGCTGGCAACACACATCCCATCAGCACTTCATCAACGGTCTGCGCCCGCGCCTGGCTTAACGCAGCCCGGATCGCTTCTCCGCCAAGGTCAGCCGCGGCAACTCCGTCAAACATGCCCTGAAAGCCCCCCATTGGCGTTCTTGCGGCCCCTGCAATCACAACGTCTTTCATCCGGGTTTTCCTCCTGCTTCACGGCCCTTGAATACCGAATGGTAAGAATTGGCGTCTAGCGTATTTCTACGACTCAATTTTTTGATTGGAGGGTGCCGGACTATGGGGTTGACCAGCACATCAAGCGGCGCAACACAGATCATCACCGTTCATTCCAATCGGATTGATGCCGCGATGGCCATTCAGTTCAAGGAAGACATGCGGTCGGAAACCGAAACCGGCGCAATTCGGGTTGTCCTGGATTTGTCCAGCGTCGAATTCATTGATTCCAGCGGTTTGGGCGCAATTGTCGCGTCGATGAAACAATTGGGCAAAGACAGGAGGCTGGATTTGGCCGGACCGCAGCCCGTGGTTGAGAAAGCCCTTCGCTTGACACGCATGGATACGGTCTTTCGGTTGTTTGCGACACTGGACGACGCGCTGTCCTCGCCAGACGCGTAACCAAGGCAGGAGTGGATGGGCGTGGAGCCAATTTGTAACAAGACCTGTCTGGAACTAAGCTTCCCGGCCACAGACACAGAAGCAAGTGCAGGTATCGCGCAGCTTAGTAGTGGTCTGGCAAACCATGGATTGCCACCTCATAAATCGGACGATGTGAAGATTGCATTGGCTGAAGCAATCAACAATGTGGTGGAACACGCATACAAGGGCATTGCACCGGCCAATGTTCAGGTTACGTGTCGGCTGGATCGGGATCGGCTGGACATCCTGATCTCTGACACCGGGCACCCGCTTCCTGGTTTACAAATGCCGGACGGAACACCCGCACCGCTGGCGGAAACAACACAAGATCTGCCGGAAGGGGGGTTTGGCTGGTTCCTGATTCATCAGCTTACCAGTGACATTCGATATGAACACCGGGATGGGTGCAACCGGCTGTCCCTGAGGTTTAACTTCGGCAAAAAACGCCTAATCAGGCCCAATTGGTCACAATAACGCCATTTTCGAAACATTGTCGCGCCTCAAACAACCGCCATACAGTGACTCGTAGCTCAGATAGCTTCCCTCGGCGCCAATTATCACAGCCCCCACCCAGTGAAAGGCGCCGAGGAACTTCTCCCCCTGAAATCTCTGGACAATCCCCAATCAGTGAATAGCTTTCCCTTGTTCAAAAGAGAGAGAATTCGCCATGCGGGATTTGCATAAACCGGGCCGGTCAGAAGTGTTTGCAACGCAGGGGATGTGCGCAACCTCTCACCCGCTGGCGGCCAATGCGGCAATCGACATTCTTGAGCAGGGTGGCAACGCAATGGACGCAGCGATTGCCGGTGCGGTCCTGTTGGGCATCTGCGAACCGCAGATGACCGGTTTGGGTGGCGATTGTTTTGTTCTTTTCAACCGCGCGGGCGAACATCAAATACGTGCCCTGAACGGCTCGGGCCGATCTCCGGCTGCCGCGCAGGCACAGCCTTTGCGCGATCAAGGCGTGTCATCTGTGCCTTTGAACGGGCCGGATGCAGTGACGATTCCCGGTGCCGTGGACGCTTTCTGTCATTTGGCAGAAACGGAAGGGCACTTGGGGTTGGACGCGATCCTGACCCCAGCAATTCACTATGCGGAGGCAGGCGTTCCGGTTGCACCCCGCGTTGCGTTTGATTGGAAGATCGGAGCGGCTACCTTGCAAGGCCCAGCCCGAGACCACTATCTGATCGACGGGCAAGCCCCCTCAGTCGGGCAGATTTTTCGCGCGCCGGGTCAGGCCGAAGTGTTGCGTCGGATCGCCAAAGAAGGGCGTGACGCGTTTTATTCCGGCGATATTGCCGAGGACATGATTGCTGCCCTTTCCATTCGGGGTGGAGTTCACACCGCTGAGGATTTTCAAAACACGAAATACACAGAAACGCAGCCAATGCAGGGCGCCTATCAAGGGGTCGATCTGGTCGAACATCCGCCAAACGGTCAGGGCGCGACCGCAATTCTTTTGCTCAATATTCTGAAGCATTTTGACGTGGCCAACATGGACCCCTTTGGCGCTGAGAGGGTGCATATCGAGGCTGAGGCCACCAAGCTGGCCTATGATGCGCGCAACCGGTTTATCGCGGATCCTGACCACATGGCGCGTGCAGAGCGTTTCCTTGACCCTGAACTGGCCGCCAAACTGGCCGCGCTTATAGATCCGAAACGTGCCATGCCTGCGGCAGCACCACTGACCGAAGCCATTCACAAGGACACCGTCTACATCACCGTTGTAGATCGCTACCAGATGGCGGTTTCGATGATCTATTCGATTTTCCATAGTTTCGGATCAGGGATCGCCTCGGAGAAGTACGGCATTTTGCTCCAGAACCGAGGCGCTGGCTTCACGCTGGACCCTGGCCATCCAAACGAGTTGGCTGGAGGTAAGCGCCCGATGCACACGATCATTCCAGGGATGCTGACCGAAAACGACCGTGTCATGATGCCCTTTGGTGTGATGGGCGGAGCGTACCAGCCCACCGGCCACGCGCGTTTTGTGTCAAACCTCAGGGATTTCGGCCTTGAGCTACAAGAGAGCATCAACGCCCCACGCGCGTTTTTCGACGGATCGGTTCTGAAACTGGAACGCGGCTACCCCGATGATGTAGCGAAACAATTGTCAGAAATTGGGCATACTATCGAAGTGCCGGAAACTCCACTTGGTGGGGCGCAAGCGATCCGAATCCGAGAAGACGGTATTTTGGAGGGTGCCAGCGACCCGCGCAAGGACGGTTGCGCCCTTGGATACTAGAGCCAACCAACGCGGACCTTCGCGGTTGGACGACTTTAGTTCAGATGGAAATGCAATGGGTACGAGCCGTCTTCGAACGGGCCGAACATATTGGGAATATCGGGGTGCTCAACAGGCTCACCGGAATAGTCCGCAACCAGATTTTGTTCTGAAACATAAGCAACATAGAAGGATTGGTCGTTCTCAGCCAACAGGTGATAAAACGGTTGCTCTTTCCGCGGGCGGCTGTCTTCGGGAATGGCCTGATACCATTCCTCGGTGTTCGAAAATTCTGGGTCCACGTCAAAAATCACCCCTCGAAAAGGGTGTTTTTTATGACGAACCACCTGGCCTAAGCCGTATTTTGCACGTGTCTTTAGCATTGTTTCAGCCCCCAAAGCATTTACTACCCGTTTCTGGCCGGAAAAGCCAATCATTGATGTGAAACTCAGGGAAACAGTCTGTGAACCTAATACTAACAGTGTTCGAAATTGTGGCGCCGGTCTTTCTGTTGTCAGGGATTGGTTTTGCCTGGGTAAAGCTGGGATTCGAGTACCGCCTTCAGTTCGTAACCCGGTTTGCGACGACCCTGGCAATGCCCAGCCTGATCTTTGTGGCTCTGATGCAAACTGAAATTCCGGGCGGAGACCTTTCGCGCTTCACGATGGCAACTCTGATTGCAAATCTTTTGCTGGCCGGGGTGTTCTGGGTGATCGTTCGGGTGTTGCACCTGAACCAACGGACATATCTGTCACCGTTGATATTCGGGAATACCGGCAATCTTGGTCTGCCCTTGTGTATCTTTGCCTTTGGTCAGGTCGGATTGGGATATGCGGTAATCTTCCTGTCTGTTACTGCCTTATTTTCCTTTACTTACGGAATCTATCTGGTTGCCGGGAAAGGCGCGTGGGGGCAAGTTTTGCGCCAGCCGATGGCATGGGCCACCATTTTGGGGGCCATTTTCCTGTGGCAAGGGTGGCAAACACCCACCTTCCTGACCAACACGCTTGACCTGTTGGGGCAGATGGCAGTCCCATTGATGTTGGTGACAGTGGGTGTGGCAATCGCCCGCCTGACTTCGCGCAGTATCGGGCACGCTATTTGGCTATCGGCGTTGAAGCTGGCCGTTTGTTTTACTCTGGGATGGGGGATCGGTGTTCTTTTCGATCTCGACACCATCGCCTTTGGCGTTCTGGTGCTGCAGATGTGCACACCCGTTGCGGTGACGTCATACCTGTTGGCGGAACGGTTTGGCGCCGACGCAGATGCCGTTGCCGGCATGGTGATGGTATCGACCGTTCTTTCCGTTGCGGCACTGCCTGCCATCCTGGCTATCGTTTTGTAACGATTGTGATTTCATAATCGCTCAATCTGCGCTAGAATGTGCAAAAAAAGGCATGAGGCACATGAGCAGAATTCTTATCGTACTCTTCGGGGTGCTGCTTTTGGCATCCTGTGGGGGCGGCTCGAAACAGCCGCCCAGCAAATTGAATGACGCGTGCAGCATTGCGCGCGAAAAACCCGACTATATCAGGGCTTTCAAGAACACCGAACGTAAATGGGGTGTTCCCGTGCACGTTCAGATGGCCACGATCTATCAGGAAAGCCGCTATCGCCACGATGCGCGCACCCCGCACAGATACGTTCTGGGCGTCATCCCGATGGGCCGACAAAGCAGTGCTTATGGCTATGGCCAAGCGCTTGACGGTACGTGGGAGCAATACCAACGTGAAACCGGAAAACGCCGCGCCAAGCGGGATCGGATTCGCGACGCGTCGGATTTTATCGGCTGGTACATGAACAAAAGTTACGAACGTAACGGTATTCACCCGGCAGATACACGCAATCAATATCTCGCTTATCACGAAGGCCATACCGGCTTCGCGCGTGGAAGTTACAACAGCAAGTCCTGGTTGTTGAACGTGGCTAGTGACGTGGATGCGCGCGCGCAATTATACCAGGCGCAGTTGGCCAACTGCCGGTACTGACAAAGCTTGATCGGGTCAGCGATTGCCTGACCCGACCCTTTTTCTGTTCGAGAACAAGTCCTGATCGAGGCGCCCGCCTTCGGTCAGAGCACCCAGAAGAACAGTTGTCTGACCCCCAGCATTGTCGTGAATCACCCATTTACGCAGCTCGACCGGATCGTCTGTGAACATCAGATCAATCCGCCCTGCTTCTGGGTTCTTAGGGTCTTGCGCCGTGACCACAGTGGCGGTGCCGTCAAAACTGTGCCCCACAACCATATTAGCCTGCCCCAAGTTCACGTTCCGCGCCAGTACGATGGACAGGGGCGTCCGCTTCAGCGGGTATTGCTCGGGCGGTTGATTTGATTTCGGATCGAAAATCTGAACACTGCCGGAACGCGCAAGTACCACTGCACTGTTGGGTGGATCATATTCAAACCGCATCTTGCCCGGGCGCTGCATCCACAGCTTACCGGTGCTCAGCGATCCATCGTCGTTCACTTGCGTGAAGGTCGTCTCAACCGTTTTCAATCCGTTCAGGTAATTGGAAATCTGCGAAAGCGGCAACTTATCCGCCGCCCATGCGGCAGGTGCGGCCAGTGTCAAAGCAAGGGCAAAAGCAATCTGTTTCATGCCGTACAGATAGGCCTTCTGCCCTTGTTATTAAATATCTTACTGCTCGGGGACGAGGATTTCCCGCTTACCGACGTGATTTGCCGCAGAAACAACGCCTTCGTCCTCCATCTGTTCAACCAGACGGGCAGCCTTGTTGTAGCCAATGGCAAGTTTCCGCTGGATGTAAGAGGTCGAGCATTTGCGATCCTTGATCACAATCGCCACCGCCTGATCGTACAGGGCATCCTCGCCGTTCGTGTTGCCACCGGTGTTCAGGCCCAGAACGGCATCGATGTTTTCAGCCTTTTCCTCGGCTGGGCCATCGACCACGCCGCTCATGTAGTCGGGCGGGCCGAACTGTTTCAGGTGGTTGACGATTTCCTCGACCTCCTCGTCCGACACAAAGGGACCGTGGCAGCGGGTGATCTTGGCGCCACCCGCCATGTACAGCATATCGCCCTGCCCCAGCAGTTGTTCGGCACCCATCTCGCCCAAGATCGTGCGGCTATCGACTTTCGATGTCACCTGGAAGGAAATCCGCGTCGGGAAGTTCGCCTTGATCGTGCCGGTAATCACGTCGACCGAGGGGCGCTGCGTCGCCATGATCAAGTGAATGCCCGAAGCCCGCGCCATCTGCGCCAGTCGCTGGATGCAGGCTTCGATTTCCTTGCCCGCGACCATCATCAAGTCAGCCATCTCATCGACGATTACGACGATATAGGGCATCGCTTCGGGGGCGAATTCTTCGGTCTCAAAGGTGGGCTCGCCGGTCTCATCATCAAACCCGGTCTGCACTGTGCGGCTGAACATTTCGCCTTTGTCCAACGCGTCCTTCACACGGCCATTGTAGCCCGCGATATTGCGGACACCCATTTTGGACATCTTGCGATAGCGGTCTTCCATCTCACCCACGACCCACTTCAGGGCCACGACCGCCTTTTTTGGGTCAGTCACAACGGGGGACAGGAGATGCGGGATGCCATCATAAACCGACAATTCCAGCATCTTCGGGTCGATCATGATCAGGCGGCATTCATCCGGCGACAGCTTGTACAGAAGCGACAGGATCATGGTGTTGATCGCCACCGACTTACCCGAGCCGGTCGTACCTGCGATCAGCAGGTGAGGCATCTTGGCTAGGTTGGCCACAACGGATTCACCACCGATGTCCTTGCCCAGCGCCAGCGGCAGTGCGTGGTTGCCGTCGCCAAAGTCACGGCTGGCGAGGATTTCACGCAGCACCACCATCTCACGGTTTTCGTTCGGCAGTTCGATGCCGATGACCGAACGGCCTGGCAAGGTCGAAACCCGTGCCGACAGCGCTGACATGGAACGCGCAATGTCATCGGCCAGACCAATCACGCGGCTGGCCTTCAGGCCCGGAGCTGGTTCCAGTTCGTACATGGTGACTACGGGACCGGGGCGCACGCTGACGATCTCGCCTTTGACGCCGTAGTCATCCAGAACGTTTTCCAGCATCCGCGCGTTTTCTTCCAACGCCTCGTCACTCAGATGATGGCGCTGAATGCTGGCCGGGTTCGACAACAGCCCCAGCGGAGGCAGCTCGAAATCCGAATGCTTGTCCTCAAAAGACAGTGCCGGTTGCGCCTCGGCCTGCGCGCGGCGCGACGGCGGCGGTGTGCGGCGCACGGGCTGTGCGACCACGGGTTTGCGCGGCTCTGCCACTGGGATCTTCATCGCAGGGCGCGACTGCGGCACAGAGTCCTCCATGTCCTCGACAAGCGGCTCATCGTCCAGATCCGGCATAGGCGCGTATTGGTCTTGCTGGATCTCGGGCGCATACTCGACCGCGTCCGTATCATGCCACTCGGGCGCAGCACCCGCTGTCATCGGGGGTTCGGGCGGCAACCCGCTGGCGGTAACCGGTGGCTCGGCCGGCAATTCATCCGGCTGATGCGGGTTCAGGATCAGCGGGTCGGGTCGACGGCCGCGGCCTTTGGTCAAAGGCAGGCTCGGGTCCGGCTCGGGCGTCATCTCACCTGTTGCTACTTTGCGATTGCGCACAGCAGCCGAAATTTTTGAGCGGATGCGATCTTCGCCGGGCATTTCGTCAAAGCCCGCAATCGGTTCTGGATCGACCAATTCAGGCTCAGGCAGCGGTTCCGGGCGGCGGATCAACGACGGCATACGCGCCAAAAGGCCGGTTTTGGGCGCAGGTTCGGGCTCTTCTTCCAGTTCTTCAAAGACGGGATCACCGAAGGCGATATCATCATTCAAAACTGGTTCCACCCGCGCGGCGCGGTGTTCTTTCCATTGCGCCTGTCGATCCCGCGCAGCCCGCGCAGTCGCCGAGGCACCACGGCCCAGCAGATTCATCAGCAGGTCGTAGGCCATCACCAAACCCAAAAGGAACGCACGGAAGCCGCGTTTCACGTCGGCTTTAGTAAAGCCGAGAACAAAGATGCCCAGCGCGATCATTCCGACCGCCATGGCAAGAGACATCAGCTTGACCAGAAAATGCGAGGAGATCGGCAAAAGCGTCAGCAACGCGCCCATAACCGTGTCGCCGAACAGACCGCCCAGACCATAGCTATGCGTCGCGCGCCATTCGGCACCGGGAACAAGGGTCGCAGCGTAAACCGAGACAACGGCAATCCAGATCGGGGCAAAAATCAACCGGGCAATAGCGCGGTCTTCACCGAAATGACCCGCGAAACGCAAACCCCAACCAATCAGCACGAGCGCAACACCCCAGCTGCCCCAGCCCACAATCATGAAAAGGGGCGCTGCGATCGATGCGCCTATCCGCCCCATCCAGTTCTGCACCGGCGCGTCGGTTGAAACCATCCAGTTTGGATCATCGGGGGTGTAGGACCAGATCATCGCCGCCGCAGCCAAACCCAGCAGGATAAGGGCGATGCCGATCAGTTCCTTGCTGCGTCGCTCCAAGGCGGCTTGCGTGGTGCTGTCCAACAATGGATCGCGATTGCGCGCGTTATATGATGCCATTTTGCCCTCGTACCTCACGAATAGATGCAGTCGCGGAGTGTGATCAGACCACGCTGCAACTCTGTTTTTGGGGCTACCAATGCAACCCGGATAAAGCCTTTGCCCGGGTTGTTCCCCGGATCACCTTGTGAAAGATATGCGCCCGGCAGGACCCGAACCCCGGTGTCCTTCCAGACCTTCAATGCAGTGTCTTCGCCGTTGTCGACCGGCAGCCACAAGAAGAACCCGGCCTCAGGTGACATGTATCCCTGCACGCCCGCGAAGACTTCATCCGCGATGGCGTATTTTTCCTGATAGAGCGCGCGGTTTTCACGGACGTGTTCTTCATCTGCCCAGACCTTTGACGCAGCGGCCTGCAAGGGCAACGGCAAAGGCGACCCGGCATAAGTGCGCAATTGCTTGACCTGTTTGATCGTCTCCGGCCCGCCCGCGATCAGCCCCGACCGCAACCCGGCGAGGTTCGAGCGTTTGGAGAGCGAGTTGAACAGCGTGATCCGTTCAGGATCAGCGCCCAGTTCTTGTGCGACGGTCAGAATACCTGTTGGGGCCGTGTCCCGGTAAATCTCGGAATAACATTCGTCGGCGAAGATGCGGAAATCGTATTGCTCGGCCAAACGGATCAATTCAGCCCAGTAATCGCGCGAGGCGACGGCCCCCTGCGGGTTGGCAGGTGAGCAGATATAGGCCACAGCGGTGCGATTCAGCACCTCAGCCGGTAGACCGGCATAATCTGGCAGATGACCGGTTGCGGCGGTTGCAGGCACAAAAAAGGGCTGCGCGCCTACCGAAAGCGAAGCGACCATATAGACCTGATAAAACGGATTCGGGCACAGAATGATCGGTTGCTGGCCGTTCTTTTGTTCAGGGCACAGCGCCATAGCGGCGTTGTACAACCCCTCACGGGTGCCGTTCAGCGCCATCACATTTGCATCCGGGTCCATCTGAACGCCATAGCGGCGATGAATCCAATCCGTGATTGCACCACGCAGGTCTTCCGAACCTTCGTTCGGGGGATAGCCCTGAAACCCAGAGGCGTTTTCCATTATGACATCCGTCACCCAGGCCGGAAAATCATGCGTGGGTGCACCAATCGTCATGTGAACGACGTCACCGCCCGGCTGGTGATGATCCAACAGGGCGCGCAGACGCGGGAATGCATAAGCCGGTAGGTTTGAAAACCGCTCGGGGAAATCCATAATACTGCCTCAATATCGGGGTCATTTACGCCCCGTTTTTTTGGCAGATTACAGCCCGGGCCCCTCTTCGTCCAGACAAAGAGGTTCCGAATCAGGGGATTGTGGCATTCAGGCCAGTACCACTTCTGCTGCTGAGCCCAACCGCAAAAGGGCCTCTTCCGAGCCGGGATAACCCAACATCATCAACCCGCAACTGGGGGTTCCGGTGGGTAGGCTCAGCGCTGCAAGACCCATCAGATTGCCAATCCGCGTGTTGCGTAGGGCCAGTAGATTCTCGGTCACGTAGTAGTCGTGGTCGCTCATCAAGCGCTCCAGATTAGGCGGCAGAATCGGGGCCGTAGGGGCCAGAACTGCGTCGAATCCGGCGGTTGCTGCGTCCCATGCGGTGCGGCAAGCCTTGAGCTTGGACCAGGCAGCCACATAGTCGGGGCCAGAGAACCCCATACCAATACGGAACCGTTCAAGGATCTCTGGGTACATCGCTTCGGGGTTTGCCTCGATCACGTCGCGCCACAGCCCATAGGCCTCGGTTGTGTAGACGATGCTGGTCAGGGTCATGGCCTCGTTCAGTGCGGGCACCTCCAAAGGCACGATTTCAGCCCCCGCATCCGCAAGTTTCGCAAGGGCTTCTTCGTATGCCTTACCCGGTGCGTCACGCAGATCGTCCTTGGCGATGTTCTGCAAATCGGCAAAACGCCGGCCTTTCAGCGACGCACCGCGCAGATCGGCTGGCGTTCCACCTTCGAGCAAAGCCAACATTTGCGCGGCGTCTTCAACCGACCGCGCCAGCGGCCCGACCGTGTCAAACCGCAAGCAGAGCGGTACGACACCTTCCAGACCGAGCCGCCCGGAGGTGGTTTTCAGACCGACCAGATCATTCCAAGCCGATGGGATCCGAACCGACCCGCCGGTGTCCGAGCCAATGCCACAAGCGGCCAAACCCCAAGCGACCGAGGCGGCCGCCCCTGAAGACGACCCTCCGGGCACTGCAGATTCATCGTTAATGCAGGGCGGTGTTTCAGTAATCGGGTTGAGGCCAAGGCCAGAGAAGGCCAGCTCGCTCATATGCGTTTTGCCCAGACAGACGGTGCCCATCTGAGTCGCATTGCGCAACACCAATGCATCCGCATCCGGCACACGATCCTTTAGCAGCGCCGAACCCGCCTCGGTCACTGTACCCGCCGTATCGAACAGATCTTTCCAACTGATGGGGACGCCGTCCAGCAAGGACCGGCGCAGGCCCAGTTTGGCGCGCTGCTGGGCTGCTTCAGCCTCGGATCGGGCGCGCTCATGGGTGACACGGGCATAGATGCGGTCCCGATGCGGATGAGAGTCGATGGCAGACAGGTAGGTTTCCGTCAGTTCAACCGGGTCAATCTGACCCATCCCAATGCCACGGCCCAAATCACACGCGGTCATGGTCAACCAATCCAGCATCTTGCCCCTCCGGAATTTTCAGCTTTGGGCGACGGTAGCGACAGGACTGCACATGGACAATCCCGAAAGGGCGCGCATATTGCAGGGCATGACACAGGCATCTGATATTCTGATCGTGGGCGGCGGGCTGAACGGCCCCGCTTTGGCTCTGGCACTGGCACAAACAGGTCACTCAGTCACGGTGATCGATGCGTTGGCCGAAAAGGTCCGGAAGAACGCCGCCTTTGACGGCCGTGCCTATGCGTTGGCTTTGGCCTCACAACGCTTGCTGGATGCGACAGGAGTGTGGGCGCACGTGGCTGAGCACGCCCAACCAATGCTGGAAATCAAGGTCACAGACGGTCACGCGGGCGCAGGCCCCTCACCCTTTTTTATGCATTTCGACCATGCCGAGATCGAAGAAGGCCCGATGGGGTATATGGTCGAAGACCGCCATCTGCGCCGCGCTTTTCTGGACGCGATGGCCGAGGAGCCGCGCATCACCCAGATAAGCGGCAAGACAGTTGTATCCCAACAGAGCGACGCCACTGGGGTGACCTTAACGTTGGACGACGGCACAACCGTGGGCGGTAGCCTGCTGGTTGGGTGCGACGGCCGCCGCAGTGGCACCGCGGCACGGGCGGGCATCAAACGCACCGGTTGGGATTATGGTCAGACCGCGCTGGTCTGTGCCATCGAACATGACCTGCCGCACAATGGCATTGCCCATCAGTTCTTCATGCCACCCGGCCCGCTTGCGATTCTGCCGCTGACCGGAAACCGCAGCTCTATCGTCTGGAGCGAGCGTACCGAGACTGCGGCACGGATCAACGCCATGTCTGAAGAAGATTATCTGCAAGTGCTACGCCTGCGTTTCGGCGATTTCCTAGGTGAGATACGCTTGGCAGGCGACCGTTTCACATACCCGCTGAACCTGACCATAGCCAATTCCTTCATCGGCGACCGCATGGCACTGGTTGGGGACGCCGCCCACGGGATGCACCCCATTGCCGGTCAAGGCCTAAATGCCGGCCTGCGCGATGTCGGGGCTTTGGCTGAGGTTGTGACACTGGCTGGGCGGCGCGGTGAGGATATCGGCTCGGTCATGGTGCTAGAGCGTTATCAGGAATGGCGTCGCTTTGACACCGCCTCGCTTGCGATAGCGACGGATGTCTTCAACAAGCTGTTTTCCAACGACAATCCCTTGCTGCGTCTCGGTCGAGATATTGGAATGGGCATTGTCGGGTCATTGCCCGGATTGCGCCGTGGCTTTGTGCGCGAGGCCGCCGGGTTGACCGGAGATCTGCCCAAATTGCTGCAAGGGCGGGCAATTTAGTCGAGCTGCCGCGCCTCATCGATCAGCATGACCGGGATCCCGTTGCGAATGGGAAAAGCCAGCCCGGCAGCTTTTGACACAAGCTCTTGTTTTTCCGCGTCATAGTGCAGCGTGGTGTGGGTCTGCGGGCAGATCAACGCTTCGAGCATATGCCGATCAAAAGTATGGTCAGAGTCGGTCATTGTAGTTTTTCCTCATTCGATCCGCCGCGCATGGCGAATTCAATCAGCGTCACCAAGGTCTCACGCCGGGTGCGCAGGCAGGGGGCCTCCAAAAGAGCTTGTTTTTCTTCGGGATCGAAATCCAAAAGCATGGACAATGAGTTCACAAGCAACTCATCCTCTGCGTCTTTCATAGACTCCCAATCGGTCGACAATTGCCTGGACAAAAAGAAGCGTTCCAAAAGGGTCAGGAATTTTGTGCGATTGAACCCGTCGTCTTTCTCGGCCTTACCAAGATCGCGATCGAATCCATCCCACGAGACAGCACACCGGCGATAGGGTGTGAACGCGTCCAACTCTGACACAATGCGGAAGCGGGACACTCCGGTCAAAGTGATCAGATAGCGACCGTCTTCTGTTTCGGAAAACTGCGTCACACGCCCTGCACATCCAATGCGGTGCAGCTTTTTCTCGTCACTGACCGAAGGGTTCGGCTGAACCATCGCGATCAGTCTTTCCTTGGTTTTCAGCGCATCGTCCAGCATCTGTAGATAGCGCGGCTCGAAGATATGCAGAGGCAACGGCGACCGAGGCAACAGCAGTGCCCCGGGCAAAGGAAAAACGGATACCGTATCCGGCAGGTCGGCGGGATGCATCATGTACCCAATTCTAGCTCTGATCAGAGATTAGGCAAATATCATCGAGCTGAGTTTGCGACGCCCGTTCAGAACGATCGGATCATTGGGTTTGAGCGCATCAAAAATGGTAAATAGCTGCGCCTTAGCTGCGCCGTCATTCCACTCACGGTCCCGGCGGAACAGCTCCAGCAGTTGCGACACTGCCTCCTCCACTTCACCGTTTGCGTGCAGGGCCTGGGCCAGATCAAACCGGGCTTGGTGGTTTTCAGGATCAGCCTCAACAGCAGCCGTCAGTTCAGCAACAGGGCCTGCATCCGCGGCCTGCTTGGCCAGCTCTAGCTGTGCATGAGCAGCCTCCAGCTCGGCAGATGTCGAAATCTCGGCCGGGGCGCCATTCAGGATCGCCTCGGCCTGTTCCAGATCGCCGGTGGCGATATGCGCACGCACCAAGCCGCCATAGGCCGCCGCGTGGTTGGGGTCTTCACCCAGAATGGCTGAAAAGGTCTGCGCCGCGTCTGCAGCCGCGCCTTCGGTCAGCATTTCCTCGGCGGCTTGCACGGCATCATCCAGCTGACCGCCTGGGCTTTCACCGCCAGCCGCTTCGATTACACGGTCGACAAACGCCTTGATCTCGGACCCTGGCAGCGCGCCCTGAAACCCATCGACAGGTTGGCCTTTGAAGAAAGCGTAAACGGTTGGGATCGACTGGATACGCATTTGCGAGGCGATCATCTGCGCCTCATCCACGTTGATCTTGACCATCTTCACCGCGCCTTTTGCGACAGTTACGGCCTCTTCCAGCATTGGACCCAAAGTTTTGCACGGACCACACCAAGGTGCCCAGAAATCAACGATAACGGGTGTTTCCTGCGAAGCTTCGACCACGTCGGCCATGAAAGTGGCCTCGCTCCCGTCTTTGATCAGATCGGTGGCTGGGGCGTCTGCGCCGTTCAGAAGGTCCATGGCAATCACTCTCTCGTTCGAACTTGCGCCCTATATGCAATCGCTTGCAGCAGAAACCAAGGGCAGAGTTACATCTCAGACGTCAAAGGTCGCAAAGACCGGAGCATGATCGCTGGGCTTTTCCCACCCGCGCGCGTCCCGCAGGACACGGCTGGAATGGCCTGCGTTGGAAATATCCGGCGTGGCCCAGACATGATCCAGCCGTCGCCCTTTATCCGCTGCATCCCAGTCGCGTGCGCGATACGACCACCAGCTATAAAGCTGCCCCTCGGGAATATCCTGCCGCGTAATGTCGACCCAACCACCTGCGTCCTGTGTTTCAGCCAGATGTTCAACTTCGATAGGTGTGTGCGAGACAACCTTGAGCAGTTGTTTATGCGACCAGACATCATCTTCACGCGGGGCGATGTTCAGATCGCCGACCAGAATGGATTTCTGAGGCTTCTCCGCATGGAACCAGTCGCGCATGTCGGTGAGGTAATCGAGTTTCTGGCCGAACTTCTCATTCACATCCCGATCCGGCACGTCACCACCTGCCGGGACATAGAAGTTGTGGATGGTAACACCGTTTTCCAACCGTCCGGCGATGTGGCGCGCGTGGCCCAAACCGGCGAAATCCTTGTCGCCCACCTCCTCCATCGGTAGGCGCGACAGGATCGCGACGCCGTTATAGCCCTTCTGACCGCGTGCAACCATGTGGGTAAAGCCCAGCTCGGCAAACCCTTCCGTCGGGATCTTTTCGACAGGCGATTTACATTCCTGCAGGCACAAAACATCCGGCGCTTCGTCCTGAAGTAGCTTCAGCACGATGGGCTCGCGCAGGCGGACCGAGTTGATGTTCCAGGTGGCAAGGGTGAAGGGCATGGGGGAATCCTCTGTCGCGGTTGGGCGGAGGTTAGCGTGGTGTGGGACGGGGTGCCATGGGAAAAGGCCCCAAAAGCCAGGTCAACGAATGACCGCTATGCGGGACTTTTCTGCCTTTCAATTGTTCACCTCAAAGGTCTGCTTCATCGAAGTAAACAACACTAGCCCACAAAAGCAGGTTCTTTCCAGCCATTGACTATCGAAGGAGCTTTAGAGCTATGGTGGCGACTAGCGCATTTATTCAGGCTGATAAGCGCACTCATGGTTAACCATTTCTAAAATGCTGAACGGCACAATTGTGTGCCGAACAAAAGGCCTAGTGTGCGATGTGACCCTGATTGAACCCCAAGAATATCGAGAAGCCTTTGTGCAATATCTGCGCAAGGGCACGCCAATCCGTTTTGAGACGAAGAACGCCAAACCTGCCACCCACTACATCTGGCGAACGCGTCGCGATGGTAAGGTTCGGTCAGCACATGCCGAACGCGAAGGCCAGATTTTTTCATGGGACAATCCACCAGAAGGCGGACACCCTGGGGAAGCCTACGGTTGCCGTTGCACGGCGGAACCATATTTCACCGAGGTTTCCGAGTTTATGGAAATTGCCTTGCAGGGTGTCTCAGGTAGTGGTGCCGCTTGGAGCAGTAGTGATTTTGTGAACCACTATTACCGTGGCAATGGTCGAGGCGTCATTGTACGCGAGACCGGCCACCTTTCCGCAATCGTCAGTCAATACATGGCTTTGGTGGATAAAAACCTGAAAGACCAAGTTGCGAGGGCAGCTCGCGAGAAGCGCGATGGCAGTTTCTCTGATACGTTTTACAACACCTATGGCATGACAGGTGTCGTTTTCAGTATTGGTGATACAGTGATCGGCGGGGAATTTTCAGTGAACGTCGAAGAACAGCATGGTGTGCTGGCCGTTGGAGGCTCAATTGAGTTCTATTTGAGGGACGAATTTGCTGATCCGGCTGATATAGGTGTTGAAGTCATTGATCCAGGAGAGACGATTTTTGAGAACATACACAGGCCGCTAGATAACTACCTTCGGGGGCGCACCGGCCTTCCACCGCGTGGTCCTCAACGGCTCGGGATTCAAACTGGTGGACCGTATTCAATAACTGACGATTGGTCGGGAACCTTGAGAGGACAAATCTACCTAGACCCTGCGCGAAGTGCCTATGGATAAATTCCGCGTCCTTTTCGTTACCGGAACATGTGTTGCAATTTTTGCAATCGCCTTCTCTTGGGGTGTTCCAACACGCTGCGTTCAGCTTCCGAACGGTATGAATATCGGCAAGCAAGCCCTGATCGACCTGAACAGGCCATATTTCATACCCGATATTGTCCCAAAGTTCAGAAACGGACGGTCGCTACTACCTGGAGACGCATGGCCGTTCTTTACCACAGAAACAACAGTTCACGGGCTTGCGCTAGAAACCGATCCCGAAGATGATTTCTGGTTCGCATGGCGTGAAGACACTGGTTTGGTCCTAAAGAAAGAAAACCTTTCGCTTTATGAAACGCTCGTTTCCGAAGCTGGCGCACCGATGGGCAACAAAGGTATCAATGTCGTAGGTTCTCATGTCGTGATGATGGAACTGCAAAGACGACCGGAATATGCCAATCAAACGTGTCGAACGCGATGGGTAACAATCGGAACGGGTAATCTCTAGGCCGCAACCGCCTCAGCACTGTTTTTCGCCATTTTTATATTCCGCACGGTGGTCGCGTGCCATTTGCCGCCCCGCGCGTTCAATTCCGCCGCGATCTGGCGAAGGGATGCAACACGGCCGACCTTCGCGCGTCGCGCAGCATAGTGCATTTTGGGCTCTAAGCAGCCATCTTGCCAACCACCCCAAAAAAAAGCCGGGCCATTCGGCCCGGCAGTCCAACAGGGAGGTGCATGTCATAACCCGGACATGCGCGGGTTGGGAGTAACCTAATTATGAGTACAGGGTATCACTTTGATCCAAGTCAATCCACACCCAGTTAAGACACCAGCCGATATCCACCCGATTCTGTGACCAAAAGGCGCGCATTGGACGGATCGGGCTCGATTTTCTGACGAAGACGGTAGATGTGGGTTTCCAGCGTGTGGGTTGTCACACCGGCGTTATAACCCCAGACCTCATGCAGCAGCACGTCCCGCGCGACGACGCCGTCGGTCGAGCGGTACAGGAACTTGAGAATGTTCGTTTCCTTCTCGGTCAGGCGAATTTTGCGGTCATCTTCGGTGATCAGCATCTTCATCGCTGGCTTGAACGTATAGGGGCCAAGCACAAAGACGGCATCTTCTGACTGCTCATGCTGGCGCAGCTGGGCACGGATGCGGGCCAGAAGAACCGGGAATTTGAAAGGTTTGGAGACATAGTCGTTCGCGCCTGCATCCAGCCCAAGGATGGTATCGGCATCGCTGTCATGACCGGTCAGCATCAGGATGGGGCTTTTAACGCCTTGTTTGCGCATCAGGCGGCACAGCTCGCGCCCGTCGGTATCAGGCAGGCCGACATCCAGAATGACCAGGTCATAAATCGCCTCACGCGCACGTTCCATCGCCGAGGTCCCGTCAGAGGCTTCGAACACATCGAAATCCTCGGTCATTACAAGTTGCTCGCTGAGCGCCTCGCGCAGATCCTCGTCATCGTCCACCAACAGGATTTTCTTGAGCTGAGCCATTTCCCGGTCCTCCAAACGCTTTTCCATCACTTGCGTGTGGAATATGAATTCAACAAGCTTTACTGCAATCGTCTCACGCCTTCGTGTCAGAGTTTGCAGAAATGTTTCACATTTCCTTTCGTAAGAGATAGGAAAAGGGCTGAACGTTGTAGGGTAACCTAGATGAGCCTCACCCCCGATATTTCTGAATTGCTGGCCCGCGCACGGGCTGATCTGCGTATGGGTGTTCCCGTGGCCCTTACCGATGACAGTGGCTACAGCGTACTTGCTGTTTCTGCGGAAACGCTCAGCCCGCAGCGTTTGGCCGATCTGAAGGCGTTGGGAACGCCGGTTGTGGCCATAACCGGACGGCGGGCCGAAACGCTAAAGGCACGCGCCTACGACGGAGATCTCGCGCGGGTTTTGGTTCCCGCAGATGCGGATATTACCTGGGTTCAGGCGGTGGCAGATCCTTCGGACGACTTGAACGCGCCGATGAAAGGCCCGTTGATGACCGAGCGGCAGGGCAATGCCAATCTGCACCGTATCGCAATCGCGCTGGCAAAATCCGCGCGAATCCTGCCGGCAGCTGTGGTTGTTTCCATCGAAGACGGGCGTTCCTTTGCTGCCACGCACGGCCTGACATGCATCGATCACACGCGAGCGGCACCACATCTGGCAGATCGCAGCGCATTGCACGAAGTGGTTGCCGCGCGCCTGCCAATGGAAGTGTCAGAGGCCGGTCGCCTGCACATCTTCCGCCCCGAAGACGGTGGCGAAGAACACTATGCCGTCGAAATCGGCCGCCCGGACCGGGACAAACCGGTATTGGCCCGTTTGCACTCGGCCTGTTTTACCGGTGACCTGATGGGCAGTCTGAAATGTGACTGTGGTCCGCAGTTACGCGGAGCATTGGCGCAGATGGGATCTGAAGGTGCTGGCGTTCTGCTTTATCTCAATCAGGAGGGTCGCGGCATCGGATTGGCCAACAAAATGCGGGCCTATTTCCTTCAGGATCAAGGCTTTGACACGGTCGAAGCCAACCACAGGCTGGGCTTTGAGGATGACGAGCGCGATTTCCGGCTTGGTTCGGACATTCTGAAGTCACTGGGCTTCAACTCGGTCAGGTTGTTGACCAACAACCCTGCCAAGATCGCAATGATGGAGCGGACAGGGATCGCTGTAACCGAGCGCGTGCCTTTGAAAGTGGGTGAAACGGCTCATAACCGGGGGTATCTGGCGACAAAAGCCGCGAAATCGGGGCATTTGCTTTGACCCCCAGCGATCTTGTGCTGACCCCGCGTGGCGTTCGGTTTCTGGGCAGGGTTTTCCCTTGCACCATTGGCAAGGGCGGAGTGAGCAAGTTCAAGCGTGAAGGCGATGGTGCCACCCCCAACGGGCATCACCGGATTGTCGGGATGCTCTACCGCGCGGACAGGATTGCACGCCCAACGTACTGGGCGCACCCGATTGGCCCTCAGGATTTATGGTCGGATGACGTATCCGACACCAACTACAACCACATGGTGACCGCGCCTTATGCCTTTAGCCACGAAAAACTGCAACGAGCCGACCCGCTGTACGATCTGGTTCTTTTGACGGACTGGAACTGGCCTAACGCCGTCCCCGGGAAAGGGTCAGCCATCTTTTTGCATCAGTGGCGCCGACCCGGATATCCGACCGAAGGTTGTGTCGCCTTTCGCCGAGACCACCTGCATTGGATCGCTGATCGCGTTGCCCCCGGAACCCGCCTGATTATTCCTGAGGTTTGACCCGTTCGCCAAAAATGGCCGAACCAACACGCACATGGGTTGCACCCAAGGCAATGGCTTGCTCGAAATCGCCACTCATCCCCATCGACAGCCCCTCCAGACCGTTGCGTGAAGCAATCTTGGCCAGAAGCGCGAAATGTAATGAGGGTTCTTCGTCGACAGTGGGAATACACATCAATCCACGCACAGGAAGATCAAGCGCTTTGCAATCAGCAATGAACTTATCCGCGTCGGCGGGAAGAATACCGGCCTTTTGTTCCTCTTCACCTGTATTGACCTGAATGAACAGATCAGGGCAGGTTCCCATCTCTTGCGCCAAGCGGGCCAGCGTTTTGGCCAGTTTTGGACGATCCACCGAATGAATCGCATCGCATAACTCCATCGCCTGCCGGGCCTTGTTGGTTTGCAACGGGCCGATAAGGTGCAGATCAATTCCTTCGAACTGCTCTTTGAAGGCCGGCCATTTGCTGGCGGCCTCTTGCACCCGATTCTCTCCGAAACACCTGTGCCCCTGTGCCAGAACTGCCTGCACGCGTTCATTCGGCTGCACTTTGGACACTGCGATCAGTTTCACTGAACCAACCGGACGCTCGGATTTGGATTCTGCTTTGGCGATACGAGCGGTGATATCTTGCAGCGACATGGGATCCTCAATCTGTATTTGGCGCAGAAAAACACCAAGTCGGCACAAAAGAAAAGGGCGAGTCCGAAGACCCGCCCTCAAACCTTACGGTTCAGATCAGCTTAGAAGTTGAACTGAGCACCGAAGTCAGCAACGATGGTCGAGTCTGCGCAGATGTCGCAGTCGTTCACACCGATACCACCGCGCAGCGATGCACCGCCGCCCAGGTCGTAGATCGCGCCAAGTGCAACCTGCTGCAGGTCGGCATCAGCGTTACCGTCACCGTAGGTGAACAGCAGAGTGGTTGCAGCGCCCAGGTTGTAGGCTGCCGACAGACCCCATGCGGTGCCGTCAGTTGCTGCGATCTCGGTTGCGTCGTCTGCAACGAACAGAGTACCCGAGAAGTCACCGAATTCTGCACCCAGGGTCAGAACGGTCAGGCTCGGATCGCTAACACCGGAAATACCAGCGTCGGTCTGACCATAGGCCACAGCGGCGGTGATGTTGTTGAAGGTGTAAGTCGCGCTGATGTCCCAGCGGTCAGCATCGGTTGCAACGCCGTTAACACCAACGGTCGCCTGATCATACGATGCACCAAATGCGAAGTCACCAACCGAGTACTGGAAGAACACAGCGTTCGAACCCGAACCGGTCGACGAGTAACCCAGGAAGCTGTAGTCAACACCCGAGTACTGGCCTGCGAACAGTTCCAGACCTACTTCGTTGCCATAGTAGTTTGCCAAGTTGTCGAAGGCACCTGCAACGTTGCCCGCGTCAACACGCAGACCGCCGAAGATGACCGAGAAGCGTGCGCCGTTCAGGCCGGCCGAGTTTGCTTCACCGGTGCTGCTGTCTTCGTCAGCTTGCAGACGAACACGACCTTCGAAACGAACGCCACCGTCAGTTTCTACGATGCCGTCGATGTTCAGACGGAAACGCGAAACCAGGATTGCGTCGTCGGTGTCAACAACTGCGGAGTTGATGGTGGTAACAACGCCACCCGAAGTGGAGATGTTCGGAACGGTACCGGAACGATCTTCAACGTAGCCCAGACCAAAACGGCCGTAACCGCTGAATTTAACTTCAGCTGCTGCAACGCCTGCGGTCGCGATCAGCGCCGTAGTTGCGAAGAGAACTTTTTTCATCTTGTTTCCCTCGGTTTCAAAAAGAGTTATCTACTCGACACATGCCTCGGCATATGTCTCAGCACGGACACCGTTTCGCTCTTTTTGCCCCCTTTGCGCAAGCTTGGCATAAACGCTGCGGTGTCATTGGGGGCAAATTGGTGCAAGGATGCCACAGTCCATTTCCCCCCAAGACCAGCCACCTACCGGGATTTCACAAGAATAGGCTTGTTGCAGCGGGGGTCCTTGGCTAGGAGTATCCCTTGAATACTGCACAACAAGTGAAACAGGACCTGTTTACAATGCGCCTGCCGACGATTTTGGGATTGATCATGCTGACCGCCACTATTTCGGCATGCGGGCAGAATCAAAGCGCCACGACGACTTATACGCCCAATCTCGCAGGCGGAAATTCCGACGAGCGAGAGTTGAATGACCCTAACCGCTCGACGATTTGGGATATTTTCGACCGCAGCACAGCCGAGCAGGTGACAAATGTGAACCGCTACCTGTGGGCGGCTTCACTTGATGTGCTGAACTTCCTGCCGGTTCAAGAGGTCGATCCATTTACCGGTGTGATCGTAACGGGTTACGGCACACCACCGGGTGGAGGACGCTCTTATAGGGCCACGGTTCACATCAGCGACCCGGCCCTTGCAGCACGGTCATTGTCAGTGGCACTGCAATCCAGCGGAGGCTCTCCGGTTAGCGCGGCGACGACGCGTGCAGTCGAGGACGCGATTCTGTCTCGAGCCCGTCAACTACGCATCGCGGACAACAAGTTCTAGCAACCCGCCGAAAATCACACTAATACCACGCCGGGTTCCTACCCGGCGTTTTCATTCACTAAGGACCGCACGATGTCGCGCTACTCGGCCAACGAAATCGAAGCAAAATGGCAAAAGGCCTGGGACAAGGCCGGAATCTTCACCGCTAACCACAAGGCGGACAAGCCAAAGTATTATGTGCTTGAGATGTTCCCCTACCCCTCGGGCCGAATCCATATGGGGCATGTGCGCAACTACACCATGGGTGACGTGATTGCGCGTCACAAGCTGGCGACAGGGCATAATGTGCTGCACCCGATGGGCTGGGACGCCTTCGGGATGCCTGCGGAAAACGCCGCGATGGCCATTGGTGGCCACCCCAAAGACTGGACTTACGGCAACATCGCCGACATGCGCGGGCAGATGAAACCTTTGGGCCTGTCTATCGACTGGTCTCGTGAATTCGCCACCTGTGACCCTGAATACTACGGCCAGCAGCAGGCATTGTTCCTGGATATGCTCGAAGCCGGGTTGGTTTACCGCAAAAACGCCGTGGTGAACTGGGATCCGGTCGACATGACCGTTCTGGCCAACGAACAGGTGGAAAACGGACGCGGCTGGCGTTCGGGCGCATTGGTCGAGCGTCGTGAACTGACCCAATGGTTCTTCAAGATTTCGGACTATTCAGAAGAATTGCTCGACGCGCTGGATACATTGGACAACTGGCCCGCCAAAGTGCGCCTGATGCAGGAAAACTGGATCGGCAAGTCGCGCGGCCTGCAATTCGGGTTTGAACGCACCGATGGTGGCGACCCAATCACGGTTTACACGACTCGTCCCGACACGCTGCTAGGCGCGTCTTTTGTTGGTATCTCGCCGGATCATCCAATTGCCAAGCAGCTCGAGGCCGAAAACCCAGAAGTTGCTGAATTTGTTTCCGAATGCCGCAAAGGTGGTACCACCGAAGAGGCCATCGAGACGGCAGAAAAGCTGGGCTATGACACCGGTATTCGCGTCAAGCACCCGCTGGACCCGAACTGGGAACTGCCGGTTTGGATCGCGAACTTCATCCTAATGGACTACGGCACCGGCGCAATCTTTGCCTGCCCGGCGCATGACCAGCGCGATCTTGATTTCTGCCGCAAATACGGTCTGCCCGTGGTCGATACGTTCTTTGCGCTCGAAGATGACACGCCGGTCGACAAAATCGCGTTCGTTCCACCTAAAACCGAAAAAGTCTGCTGGGTGAACCATTTCGCGGGCCTGACCGAAGCAACGGGTGACGAGGCCATCAATGCTACCGTCGATTTCGCCGAAAAGGCCGGTTGGGGCGAAGGCGTCACCAAATACCGCCTGCGTGACTGGGGCCTCAGCCGCCAGCGCTATTGGGGCTGCCCGATTCCTGTTGTGCACTGCGACAGCTGCGGTGTGGTGCCCGAGAAGAAAGAAAACCTGCCAGTCCGCCTGCCCGACGATGTGACATTCGACAAACCGGGCAACCCGTTGGACCGCCACCCGACGTGGCGCGACTGTGCCTGCCCGAAATGTGGGGCTCCGGCCAAGCGCGAAACCGATACGATGGACACCTTTGTTGATTCGTCTTGGTATTTTGCCCGTTTCACTGCGCCGCGCGCCGAAACGCCCACCGATCTGGCCGAAGCTGAATACTGGATGAATGTCGATCAGTATATCGGCGGCATCGAGCACGCGATTCTGCACTTGCTCTATTCCCGATTCTTTGCACGCGCGATGAACATAACCGGTCACCTGCCGAAAAAGGCCATCGAGCCGTTCGATGCGCTGTTCACGCAAGGCATGGTGACGCATGAGATCTACCAGACTCGCGACGCTAACGGCCGCCCGGTCTATCACCTGCCCGAGGATGTGACTGACGGCAAACTGGCTGATGGCACTGAGGTCGAGATTATCCCTTCGGCCAAGATGTCGAAATCCAAGAAGAACGTGGTGGACCCGGTCAGCATCATCTCGGCCTTCGGTGCCGACACCGCGCGCTGGTTCGTGCTGTCCGATTCGCCGCCTGAGCGGGATGTGGAATGGACCGCATCGGGCGCTGAGGCTGCATTCAAGCACCTCAGCCGTGTGCATCGCATCGCGTCGGAAATCGCAGAGTCGGACGTTCCGGCCAATGCCGAGGACGAAGCCCTGCTGCGCGAAATGCACAAGGCGATCCACGACGTGTCGGGTGGCGTCGAATCCTTTGGCTTCAACGCATCGATCGCCAAGCTATATGCCTTCACCAACACGCTGGCCAAGTCCAAAGCTGGCACCGCGGCCAAACGCGAAGCAGCCAAAACGCTGGCGCAACTGATGTCGCCGATGACCCCGCACCTGTCTGAAGAGCTTTGGCAGCTGCTGGGTGGCGAAGGTCTGGTGGCCACCGCAACCTGGCCCGTCGCGGATGAGGCGATGCTGATCGACGACACCGTCACCCTGCCGATTCAAATCAATGGCAAGCGTCGTGCGGAAATCAGCGTCTCCAAGGATCTGGCCAAGGACGAGGTTGAAAAAATCGCGCTCAGCACCGAAGCTGTGCAAAAGGCGCTGGATGGTAACGCGCCCAAGAAAGTGATCGTAGTTCCAGGTCGGATCGTGAATGTCGTTGTTTAACCGCAGGACCCTTTTGCTGATGCCGCTGGCCGCCTGTTTCCTTGGCGCGGCCTGTGGCTTCCAACCGGTCTACGCACCCGGGGGAACGGGTTCGCAACTCTACGGCAAAGTTGCTGTGTCCGAGCCGAACAATGTCGACAGCTATCTTCTGGTCCAGAATCTGGAACAGCAACTGGGTCGCAGCGCCGGTGCGGTCAGCGCGTACAAACTGGACGTGCGGGTCACGACCGTGACGCGTGGGGCCGCGATCACCACGACGAATGAAACGCAACGGTACACGATTGACGGGCGGGCCCAGTATACGCTGCGGTCCAACGAAACCGGACAAATCGTAGCCTCGGGCACGGCCTCCGACTTTGTGTCTTACTCCGCCGCAGGTTCAACCGTTTCCACACTGGCTGATGAGCGCGACGCCAAAGACCGCCTGATGGTTATTCTGTCGAGCCAGATCGTGAACCGACTGAATGCAACACCGGATCTGGCCACATGAAGCTGAGCCCGCGCGAGGCTGATGGATATTTCTCCAAGCCGGACGCGGACAAGACCGGGTTGCTGATCTATGGCGCAGATGCCATGCGGGTCGCGCTCAAGCGTCAGCAGGTTCTGGCAGCTTTGCTTGGCCCCGGTGCCGAAGAGGAAATGCGCCTGACGCGCCTGCCTGGCAGCGACCTGCGCGGCGATCCCGCGTTGTTGCTGGATGCCGTCAAGGCCGTTGGGTTCTTTCCCGGTCCCCGCGCGGTATTTGTCGAAGAGGCCACCGAAACCGCAGCACCTTCGATTCTGGCCGCGCTTGAGGATTGGGCCCCCGGAGACGCCCAGATCATCGTCACGGCCGGGCAGCTGAAACCCAGTTCGAAAATTCGCAAAGCATTCGAAGCACACCCCGCGGCTTATGCGGTTGGCATCTATGACGACCCGCCATCCCGCGCCGAGGTGGAACGGAATCTGACCGAATCGGGCCTGAAGAATATACCCCGCGACGTCATGTCTGCCATCAGCGAGCTGGCCGTCAGCCTCAGCCCCGGCGATTTCGCCCAAACCGTTGAGAAACTGTCGCTTTACAAGCGCGGGGACAGTTCAGAACTGACCATCGAAGACATCGAGGCTTGCGCCCCGCGCTCGACCGAAGCCGCGTTGGACGATGTTCTTAACGTGGTAGCCGAAGGTCGCGCGGGCGAGATCGGACCATTGATCCGGCGCTTGCAGGCGCAAGGGACAAATGGTGTGACATTGTGCATTGGGGCGACCCGGCATTTTCGAACGCTTTATGCCTGCGCCTCGGATCCGGGCGGCGCGGCACAGGGTATCGGCAAGCTGCGCCCGCCGGTTTATGGCAAGCGGCGGGACCGTATTCTGCGACAGGCGCAGGGATGGGGTGCACCCAAGCTGGAAACTGCGCTGACGGTTCTGACCGACACGGATCTATCGCTTCGGTCTGCAGGTCAAACGGCACCCGCTATGGCCCTGGTGGAACGTGCCATGATCCGCCTTGCGATGCTGGCGCGATCACGTTGAACTACCGGTTCTTTTCCAGCCAATCTGCGGCTGCCAGACCAGCCCAACGCCCCGTGGCCAGACAGGCTGTCAGCAAATAGCCCCCTGTCGGGGCCTCCCAGTCCAACATCTCTCCGGCGCAGAACACACCCGGCAACGCGGTCAGCATCAGCCCGTCATCCAATGACGCCCTTTTTACGCCCCCTGCCGTCGAGATTGCTTCGTCTATCGGACGCAGACCAGCGTGCAAGATGGGCAGTTTCTTTAACACTGCAACCTGATCTGGTTGACCTGTGCCGCTGCGTTTCATCATCTCGTGAAACAACGCAACCTTCTGAGGCGATAGGTTCAGCGACTTTCTAAGCCATTGGGACAGTGTAACCTTCGACCGTTTCGCACCATAGCGCGCCTCAAGGGTTTGCTGATCCAGATCGGGCACCAAATCCACAAACAACGGCTGTCCAGCACGCAAGGCTGGGGTGAGCGAATACAGCCCGCCGCCCTCCAGCCCCATTGCAGAAATTGCGGCTTCCCCGCGACTTTCAGAATCGCCTGCTATCCAACGGACCGATTTCAACGCGGCCCCAAAATGCAGCCGCATATGGTCGCTCCAATCCACGGACAGGGCAGAATTCGCAGGCTCGAAAGAAGCCAGAGCCACACCTCTGCTTGCAAGAGCCTCTGCCCATTGACCGTCCGAGCCAAGGCGTGCCCAGCTTGCCCCACCCAGCGCCAGTACGGTGGCATCTGGTGAAATACTGCGCGGCCCGTCGGGTGTGTTAAATATCAGCGCCTCGCCTTCCCAACCTGTCCAGCGCCAGCGGGTTTTGACCTCAACCTTTGCATCGCTTAACCGGGCCAGCCAGGCCCGCAACAGGGGCGAGGCTTTCATAACCTCGGGAAAAACCCGGCCTGTTGAACCCGTAAACAAGGGCTGACCCAAGTCACGCGCCCAGCGCTGTACTGCCTCGGAATCGAAAGCAGAAATCATCGGATTCAACCAATCCGCAGCCTCGCCGTATGCGCGGATCAAGGTACCGAACGGCTCATCTTTGGTCAGGTTCAGCCCGGATTTTCCAGCCATCAGGAACTTACGCGCGACTGATGGTTTGGCCTCGGCCACCAGCACGGAATGCCCTGCAGCGGCCAGTTGTTCAGCGGCCATCAACCCGGTGGGGCCTGCTCCGATCACCACTGCCTGCGCCATTCACACCCTCTTGCCTTCGCCGCTTTCAGGCGCAAGTTTCTAACCATCATGACGAACAGCGATCCGATCTGCCCGCTCTGCGACCGCCCGATCCCCGACGGAGGCGGCAGCCTGCATCATCTGATCCCAAAACTCAAAGGAGGCAAGGGCGGACCAACCGTTCTTTTGCATCAGATCTGCCATAAAGAGGTCCATGCCACCCTGACCGAGGCCGAGCTGGCGCGCAATTTCAACACGGTCGAAGCCCTGCGCGCACATCCAAGGCTGGAAAAATTCCTGAACTGGGTTCGCAAACGCCCACCCGGCTTTCGGTCAAAGGTTCCAGGCAAACGGCGCGGACGGTGATCAACCCGGCAGGATCGGATCACCAAAGGCGTCGGTCAGAGGTTCAGGCACGCCTTCGATTTCAATGCCCTGATAATCTGGCACAGGCGCGAACTGAGCCCCCGCAACGTGCTGAAATTCCAGCGTTGTATAGGGCCGTTTCCACAGCCATTCCCGGTTTTCAACCGACCATAGATCGGGATTTGGAGGCGTTTCCTGAGTGAAGGCATAGAAATGCAGGTCAAATCCGTATGGCGCAACGTTTTGCATGGATAACAATGACATGCCTTGCCCGCGCCAAAACTCGTCTTCAGCCGCGATGTCCCCGGTCCGCAAAGTGATCTGACCGATCCGCGCCTGCGCAAAAGGCGCATCAGGATCAGCAGCGTGCAAAGGCCGGTTGCCTTCGAAATCATGTTGCAGCAGCTCGATGACAAAGCCTTGGGGGTCTGCCAGATGACACATGTAGCCGATATCCAGGAACTGGTTCGGATCGCTTACCGGAACATCCCGCGCGCGCAGATGGGTCGCAGCAAGATCAACATCCGGTACGGTTATGCCGATTTTCCAATAACGCTGGCCCCGGTCATGGGTGTATCCACCGCCGCCGTGCAGCAACAGAAGGTCTGCATCCTCGCCCGCATAACCTACACGAACGTTAGCGCCTTCTTCCCTGACGGACATGCCCAAAATGTCTCGATAAAAGGCCGCCAACTGGCGCGGATCATCGACCCGCAGACGCAGGGCAGAGGTCCTCATGAACACAACCTTGCGATTCCGGCGGCAATCTTCGGGTCGGCGTTCACGCTATCCGCCACCAGATCGCGTGCGGTCTGCATCAGGTGATCAGCCTCGACAATCCGGTCTACCAATCCAAACGCATAAGCCTCTTGAGCAGTGATCTTTTGACCCGCCATCAGAATGAGCTTGGTGCGCGCCGTTCCAACCAAAGCTGTCAGCCTTTTGGGATCGGAGGGTTGCGGCAGAAATCCCAGTTTCATCACAGGATAGAAGAATTTGGCCGAGGGCACCGCAATACGCAGATCGCAGGCCAGGGCCATACCGTTGGCCCCACCGGCCAAGGTTCCGTTCAACGCGGCAACGGTCAAGCAGGGCAGTGCGGCAATGGCGCCAGACAGACGTTCCCAGACATCCGACGTGGCCAGACCGGCGCGCGCCTCATCAAGATCAGCACCAGCACTGAACACCTTGCCTGCACCTGTCAGGATAAACGCCTTTGCCTCGGTCGCAGCTTCGGCGATCTCAGCCAGTTCAGCCAGCATCGCCCCGGTCAGAGCGTTGGCTTTGTCCGGGTTGTTGATCTTGGCGATCCAAAGACCATCCTCTTTGGTCAGATCGATCATATCAGCCCAACCCGTTTGCGGATGTCTTCCAACCGCAGCGAGATTTCGGCGCCCAAAAACTCATTCGCATCATCGGAACACATCCAGAGCAGCGCCCGCGCGGGCCAGTCTGCGGGAATGTGCACATCCCAATCCAGTTGACTGACCGGATTGATGCCGCTGGCCTTGATCGACCGCTGCATATCCGTGGCCACAGTTCCCGGTGACAAGCCCATAGCGCGAATGCCGTTATGGGCCTCTTCCAGATGTAGACATTCCGTCAGCATTTTGGCCCCGGCCTTGGACGCGCAGTAGTGGCTCCAAGCTTCAACCGGATTTGATGCCGCCCCGGACGAGATGGTCAGAATGCTTCCTCCGCCAGCGGCCCGCATGATCGGCAGCGCGGCGCGCATTCCATAAAAGACACCTTTAAGGTTGATGTCGATGGCCTTGCTCCAAGCCTCTGCATCGGCGTTCGAGAGATGAAAGATCGGATCGATCACACCGGCATTGCCAATTAAAACATCCAACCCACCAAATTGATCCACGCACGTGGCCACAGCCTGTTCGACCTGCGCAAAATCGCTGACATCACACGCCAGGGCGATGGCCTGATCGCCCAGCGCAGCAGCCAAAGCGTCGATCTGATCGTGGCTGCGCGCCACCAAGGCGACATTGGCCCCGGCCGCGGCAAAAACGCGCCCCGCTTCAGCTCCGATTCCCCGGCTGGCCCCTGTAATGAGTACCGTTTTTCCCTGCATCTGTCCCTCCTCGCGCGCTGCAATTGCTGTCGGCTACAGCCGTAGCGCGGAAACGGGGAAAGGGTCCAGCCCTTGCCCCCTTGACGATACCCGCCACAAACCCGACCATGCGCCACAAATTGATCAAGAAGGGTTACCTTATGTCCGTTTTCTTACGCCGCAGTTGCGGTGCAGCTTTGGCCTATGCCTTTGCCACTCAGGGTGCGTTTGCCGACCTGACGGCTGATGATGTCTGGGCCAATTGGCAAGGTTATTTCACCTCGATGGGATACACCGTCACAGGCGACGAAAGCTCGACAGGTGGCGTAACCACCATTTCGAACATGACGCTTTCGCTGGCTCTGCCCGAAGAAGACGGGCAATTCCAAATGGTCATGCCAGAGATGACGCTGACGGAAAACGGCGACGGAACTGTGACTGTCGGTGTGCCGGAAAACTTTCCAATGGTCGTCACGGGTCAGGCTGAGGAAGGCGACTTTTCGGCGACTGTGAACTACACTCACAAACAGTTGAACATGGTGGTTTCGGGCTCTCCCGAAGACATGACCTATGACTACACCGCCGATACGCTGGGTGTAGTATTGGACTCGATCGAGGTCGAGGGCGAAGCGGTCCCGGATGATGTCTTTAACCTGGCGGTTGAGGCGAATGATCTGACAGGCAGCTCACGCATGCAGATTGCAGAAAACCGCGATCTCACCCAGACGTTCAACGCAGCCAGCCTGACCTACAACATGAACTTTCAGGATCCTGAAAGTGGCGAAACCGGTTTGATCAATGGTCAGCTGGACCAACTGGCGTTCGAGGGCGAAAACGTGTTTCCGAAAGACATTGACCTTTCGGACCCACAATCTTTCTACGAAGCCGGTTTTGCCTTCGACGGCATCTTTACCTACGCTTCGGGCAGCACCGACCTGAGCGGCACCAGCGAAGGTCAGGCGTTCTCGATGAACAGTACGTCGAAAGGCGGACGCTTTGCCGCCACAATCGACTCTGAGAAACTGGTCTATGATATCGACCAAAACAGCACGAAACTTGCGGTGACGACCGCAGACCTGCCCTTCCCGATTGAGATCTCAATGGCCAAGGCCGGGCTCAACTTTGAGTTCCCGGTTCAGCAATCGGACGAGGTTCAGCCGTTTGGGTTGGGATTCAATCTGACCGATTTCACGATGTCAGACGTGCTTTGGAGCATTTTCGACCCCGCAGGTGCGCTGCCGCGTGATCCGGCAACGATTGCCCTGGATGCAACCGGAACGGCAAAGGTTCTGATGAACATTTTTGATCCGGAAATCGACATCGAGTCAGACGAAGCTCCGGGAGAGCTGCATTCTTTGAAAATCAACGAGCTTCTGGTGTCTTTGGTCGGTGCGAAACTGACAGGTGATGGCGATTTCGCGTTCGACAATTCGAACACCGAAGAATTTGACGGTCTGCCCAGCCCAATCGGCGTTGCGAACCTTCAGCTTGTCGGCGCCAACCAGTTGATCGACACCCTGATCGGCATGGGCATCATTTCGGACAATGACGCCTTGGGCGCCCGGATGATGATGGGTCTGATGGCAGTTCCGGGCGAACAACCCGACACATTGAACTCGACCATCGAATTTACCGAAGATGGCCAGATTCTGGCAAATGGCCAGCGCCTTAAGTAAAGTTGGGAAAGGGCTGCAAACCTTGCAGCCCTTTCTAACGTTTTCCACCCAAAATCACTGTAACCGGGTGGGTTCTTCAAAATCCCCATCACACAATCCGGTCACGGGTCTTGCGACACGGGCGGTCCAAGGCTAGGTCGTTGGACATAAATCCGGAGGCCACATGACCCGCACACCAGAAAAAATCAGCCAGCAATTGCTTGATGTGGCCCGCAAGGCAGGCGCGGAGGCAGCAGATGCCATAGTGCTTGACGGCTCCTCGGTCGCGGTTGAGGTGCGCAGCGGTGCATTGGAACATGCGGAACGCTCGGAAGGCACAGATCTGGGGCTACGGGTTTTTCTGGGCAAACGGTCTGCCATCGTATCCAGTTCCGACAGCCGCCCGGAAACCCTGCACGCAATGGCTGAACGCGCTGTGGCCATGGCCAAAGAAGCCCCTGAAGATCCCTTTTCCGGGCTGGCAGAAAGTGACCAGTTGGTATGTGACTGGGATGTGCAATCGCTTGAGATGCTGGACCCAACTCCCGCTCCATCCGCCGAAACCCTGATGCAGGATGCTCTGACAGCTGAAGCCGCAGCAATGGCTGTGCCGGGTGTCACTCAGGTCTCAGATGCAGCGGCAAGCTATGGAACCCACCGCGTGCATCTGGCCGCCACAAATGGGTTTGCCGGCGGATACGAACGCAGCAGCCGCTCTGTGTCTTGCGTTGCGATTTCGGGCGAAGGCACCGGGATGGAACGGGATTACGACGGCGACAGTCGGACGTTTCAGTCCGACCTGCGCAGCGCCGACGAAATCGGGCACACCGCAGGCGTACGTGCCGTACAGATAGTTGGCGCGCGCAAGCCCGAAACCGGCAGTTTCCCTGTGTTGTTTGATGAACGCATCTCGTCGTCTCTTATCGGCCATCTGCTGGCCGCCAGTAATGGCGCGGCTATTGCGCGGGGTGCGTCCTGGCTGAAGGATTGTCTGGGCCAAGAGGTTTTGCCCGCACACCTGTCCATCATCGAAGACCCCCATCGCCCGCGGATCTCGGGCTCGCGCCCTTTTGATGCCGAGGGCTTGCCGACACAGCGCCGAGCGATTGTAGAAAACGGTGTCCTCACCGGTTGGACGCTGGACCTGTCCAGCGCCCGAAAGCTGGACATGGTGTCGACAGGTAACGCCGCGCGCGGCGTGTCCGGCCCGCCGTCGCCCAGCAACTGGAACCTCAGCCTGACGCAGGGCGAACAAAGCCGCGCTGATCTGTTGCGGGATATGGGCACCGGCTTGTTGGTCACGTCCATGATCGGATCGACGATCAACCCCAACACCGGTGACTATTCCCGCGGGGCCTCTGGGTTCTGGGTGGAAAACGGCGAAATCACGCATCCAGTCAATGAATGCACCATCGCAGGTAACCTGCGCGACATGCTGCGCCGGATTGTTCCGGCCAATGACGCCCGCCCATATCTGTCGCGCGTGGTTCCGTCGTTGCTGATCGAAGGAATGACACTTGCCGGCAACTGACCTGTCCCTGCTAATTGACGCAGCGCTTGAGGCCGGCAAGATCGCCACACGGTATTCCGGGACGCAGGCGCAGCGCTGGGATAAACCCGATGGTGCCGGTCCCGTTACCGAAGCCGATCTGGCCGTTAATGCAATGCTCGAGGAGCAGTTGCGCGCCGCACGGCCGGGATACGGTTGGTTGAGCGAAGAATCTGAGGATACGGCAGAACGGCTGGAGTGCCGCAGTGCCTTCATCATCGATCCGATTGACGGCACCCGCAGCTTTGCCGAAGGCGCACGCACTTGGGCGCATTCCATTGCCGTCGCCGATGAAGGTCGGGTGACGGCTGCTGTGGTTTACCTTCCAATGCGGGATCTGCTTTATGCCGCCGCCCAAGGAAAGGGTGCTACGCTGAATGGTGAGACGATCACCACCTCGGCCATTGCAGACTTGCAGCGCTCGGAAATTCTGGCTGCCAAACCAAATCTCGATACACGGCATTGGCGCGATGGGCATGTGCCCCATTTCGAACGCGCCTATCGACCGTCGCTGGCCTATCGCATGGCTCTGGTCGCGCAGGGACGGTTCGACGCGATGCTGACACTGCGCCCCAGCTGGGAATGGGACATCGCCGCCGGTGATCTGATCATCCGCGAGGCAGGCGGTATCTGTTCCGATCGGGCGGGGCAGCCCTTGGTGTTCAACAATGCCCACCCAAGGCTGAACGGTGTTATCGCTGCGAATGCGACGCTTCACGAAGAGCTGTCAAAACGGCTGGATCCAACCGGACCCGGGATCGGAGCATGAGCAAACCGCGATCTTTAAGCCTTGCGGCCTACCGGGTTCTGTCATGGGGAATGCGCAACAGCGTCGGGCAACATACCGACCTGCCACGTCCCGAAGGCGAGCTTCTCTGGGTCCATGTGGCCACTCCGGGTCGTTTGCGCGCGGTGAACGACTTTTGCCACCGGATGCTGCAAGTTCGATCCGATCTGAACTTCGTCCTGACAACGCCGTCTGACGCAGATTTGGACAGCTGGCCGCAACATGATTTCCCGCTGGTCAACCTGCCTCAGGACCAAAGCGGTGCTGTGCGCGGCTTCTTGGATCACTGGCGTCCGTCTATGGGGCTTTGGGTGGGCGGTGATCTGATGCCGAACATTCTGACCCGAGCCGATGAACACAACATCCCACTGGTTCTGTTCGATGCTCAGTTCAGCGTTACCTTACCCCGAAGCGCACGCTGGTTGCCGGATATCACGCGGGCCACGTTTGACTGTTTTCAACACGTCATGACTGCATCGCCAGAAACAGCGCGCCAGATCCGCCGACTGGGCATTCCATCCGCCAAAGTCCATGAATCGCCTCCCCTGCGCATCAGCCCCAACCCCAGGCCATGGCCCGAAGACGAGTTGATTGAAACCAATCACACCCTTGCCGGGCGACCCGTCTGGCTGGCAGCCTGGGTTCAGGACAAAGAATTTATCTCAGTTCTGACGGCACACCGGCAGGCCCTTCGCATGCTGCACCGGCTTGTCCTTGTGTTGCACGTGGCTGATGAATTAGAGGTCGGGCCGCTGAAACGTCGGCTTGAAACTATGGACCTACGCTGCGTCAATTGGGACGCCGGAGAAGAGATTGAAGATACCACGCAGGTAATACTGACATCGGACCCAGAAAACCTGGGCCTGTGGTGTCGCGTGTCCGCCGTCACTTTTATGGCCAGTTCGCTGGAGCGTGGCGCGGGCGGTCGTGATCCCTCTGAGTCGATTGCATTGGGATCTGCTATTATTTACGGGCCGTTTGTTCATCGCCACGACGCTTTGTATTCTCAGCTGCGGCAGGCTGGTGCTGCCAAACAGGTCAAGACAGCAACCGAACTGGGGGATGCTCTGATCGAACTTCTGGCACCGGATCTTGCGGCAGGCATGGCATTGGCGGGATGGCAGATGATAACCGAAGGCGCACCACAAGCAGATGCCCTGATCGAAATGGTGCAAGATATTCTGGATCAGCGGAGTGCGGAACATGCGGGCGCCTGATTTCTGGAACACCGCCCCGGATCATCTGGACTTCAGGGCGCGTCTGCTGGCACCGTTCGGCCATCTTTATGCCGCTGCCACGGCCCGCAGGGTCGCTTCAAAGGTCGGTGAACAGCCGGGCGTGCCGGTGATCTGTATCGGCAACCTCAATGCCGGTGGGACTGGCAAGACACCTACGGTGATCTGGACCCTCGAACAGCTTAGAAATGCATGGCACGAGCCACATGTCGTCACGCGTGGGCATGGGGGGTCGCTGGAAGGCCCGGTGCTGGTCGATCCTGCCAAACACACCGCCGCCGAGGTCGGAGATGAGCCGCTGTTGCTGGCAATGTTTGGTGAGGTTTGGGTCGCCAAGGACCGGGCAGCAGGTGCCCGTGCGGCTGCGGCTGCGGGCGCGACGGTGATCGTGCTGGACGATGGGTTTCAAAACCCTTCGGTCACCAAAGATTTTTCCATCATCGTCGTCGATGCTCAACGCGGATTTGGAAACGGGCTTTGCTTGCCCGCCGGTCCTTTGCGCGAACCTGTGAACGTTGGCTTGCAACGCGCCGATCTGGTGCTGTCACTAGGCGATAAGGCCGCGCAGAAGGCGTTTTCTTCGCAATGGAGCACACAAGTGACCGTTCCGCATGTCGCCGGAGTCATTGAACCTTTGCAGACCGGTATGGATTGGACAGGGACGCGCGCACTGGCCTTTGCAGGTATCGGCTATCCCGAAAAATTCTTTCAGACCCTGCGCCGTCTGGGTGTCGAGCTGGTGCGGGCCGAAGCATTGGACGATCACCAGCCCCTGACCCAGGCCTTGATGACCCGGCTGGAAAACGAAGCACGTATGTTAGGGGCTCAGATGATTACGACTGAAAAAGACGCTGTGCGCCTGCCCCGTGCTTTCCGTAACAAAGTGATCACGCTGCCGGTCCGACTTCAGATACCGCAAGGCGAAAAGGTGAAAGAGATGCTGCTAACCGTAGCCCCGTCACCTAAGTAGGTTCGGCCGACCCCATTAGGGTCGACCGGAAGAAGATCAGCTGCCAAGCTCGGCTTCGATCAGCTTCTTGAAATCCGCGTAGGATTGATTGTCGACCTTCTTGCCGTTCACAATGAAGGACGGCGTCGACTGAATGCCGTCGCGCTCAGCGTTTTCCTGATACCATGCAGCAAGCGTACGCGCTTTGGTGCCGTCTTGCAGACACGCTTCAAGCTGATCGCCGTCGATCCCGGCCAAACGGCCGATCTTGCGCAGCTCGTCAACGATCTCAGCCGGACCGCCCGCACGTGTCCATTCGGATTGTTTTTCATAGATCACGTCGGTGATGCCAAAAAACTTCTCTGGTCCCGCGCAACGGGCAACCATCGACGCCCACAAACCGTAACGGTCAAAATATACCTCACGATAGGTGAATTTGACCTTTCCTGTATCGATGAAATCTTTCTTGAGTTGCTTATACGCGCTCTGATGAAAATTCGCACAATGCGGGCAGGTGTAAGAGGCATATTCGATGATCTCGACCGGTGCGTCTTCGGCACCCTGCACCATTTCGATGATGGTCGAGGTATCAATATCCGCCTCCTGCGCCTCGGCAGTTCCCACCAACAGGTTGGACGAATTGGAATTTGACAGCGACAGCCAATAGCCGCCAGCGGCGACGGCGACGGCCGCACAGATTACGGTTGCAATACGGCTCATTCTCAGCCCTTTCTCAGCGTTTCTGTTTGGATAAAACGTTGCATGCAAGACGTTCAAGAGCCGCGCGCAAATCTTCATCATTCACGTCGCGTGACACTTTGTCTGCTTCGGCGGCAACGTCAGGTGCAATCTGGGCTTTTGCCTGCTTCGGCTTGTGGTCGAAACTGGCTTGCCCTTCGGCAAATCCGGTCGGGGCGGTCTGGGTGATGCGGATGCGGCTGATGGCGTTGTATCCGTAAACCGCGTTGACCTTACCGCGCAGTTGTTCCTTCTGCATTTCCAGCATCGGCGCCTGCGGGCCGGTGGTCAGCACGGTCAGGGTCGCACCAAAGCCGCCCTTACCATAGCCCACATTGACCGGGCGCGCGATGGCAGCGGTGTCCTGACCTACAATCTCGGCCCAATGGGTCAACAACCGCGACACAGCAAAGCCCCGGCTTTCACCGGCGCGCCGGATCTGATCATTCAGCAAAGACGCGGTGCGTTTGAACCCGCGGGTCGAGGAACGTCTGCGTTGCATCTGGTTTCCCACTCCTACACCGCTATTGTAATAGGCAGACCATCGGGTGCCAGCGAAACCCGACAAGGAGATGAATAAAACTTGCGTGATTCCCCTGAATTCATCGTCAGCACCCCGCTTTTAGAGTGGTATGACCGCCACGCGCGCGACATGCCATGGCGCGTCAGCCCTGTGGCTCGGGCCGACGGGGTGCGCCCTGACCCCTACCGGGTCTGGCTGTCCGAAGTGATGTTGCAGCAGACCACCGTGGCAGCGGTGCGCGATTACTTCCTGCGTTTCATCACCCGATGGCCAACAGTTCACACGCTTGCCGCTGCGCCGGACGAACAGGTGATGGGGGAATGGGCTGGGCTGGGATATTATGCCCGTGCCCGCAACCTACTGAAATGCGCCCGTGTTGTTGCGCAAGACCACGATGGCCAGTTTCCTCACACCTATGATGCATTGCTGAAACTGCCCGGCATCGGCCCGTATACCGCCGCTGCGATCTCGGCCATTGCATTTGATCAGCCCGAAACAGTGCTGGATGGCAATGTCGAACGGGTCATGGCCCGGTTTTTTGACATTCACGATCCTTTGCCAGGGTCCAAATCTTTGCTGAAAGAAAAGGCCGAGACCCTGACGCCGACCACGCGACCCGGGGATTATGCTCAGGCTGTTATGGATTTGGGGGCCACGATCTGCACGCCGAAATCTCCGGCCTGCGGCATATGTCCGTTGCGTGACCCCTGTCAGGCCCGCATCGCAGGAACCCAGGCCGACCTTCCCCGAAAAACGCCGAAAAGGCCCAAACCCACCCGTTATGGCCACGTCTATATTGCGCGTAAGGCAGACGGGGCCATGGTTTTGGAGCGTCGGCCGGATAAGGGCCTTCTGGGCGGAATGCTGGGCTGGCCCGGATCAGAGTGGAACGATGCGCCAGCCGAAAGCGCCCCGTTCCCGGCAGATTGGGCGATCCTGCCGGCTGAAGTTCGCCATACCTTCACGCATTTCCATTTGATACTCAGGGTTTGGGCCGCCGATATCGAAGATGACAACGTCCCCGAGCACCTGAAAGTGTTGGACAAGCACAGTTTCAAACCCAGCGACCTGCCAACGGTGATGCGCAAAGCCTACGATCTATGGAAAGAGCGTTAAGACCGCTGTGCAATCCGCCGGGCCACAGTTAGGCTAGGCCCATAACGTCGGAGCAGAAATAATGATCGCAACAGGCACACTGTCCCGCTGGCAGTCCGCATCCCCTTTCTGGGTGTCCTTGCTGTTGATCCCGCTAATCTGGTTCACCGCAATTGCCGGAGGCTGGTGGGTCCTGTTGATCCCTCTTTCGACTTGGTGGGCGTTTGCGGTTCTGGACCGGATCACCGGCCTGAACGAGCAGAATGCAGATCCGGAGACATCTGATGATGTGTTGCACTGGTACATCCTACTGACAAAGCTTTGGGTGCCGCTTCAATTCCTGACGCTGTTTGGTTTGATTTGGTATGCAACCCACACCAACCATCTGTCGATGCCCGCAAAAATCGGTCTGTTTTTCGGTATGGGCGTCCTGTCCGGTACAATCGGGATCAATTACAGTCACGAGCTTATGCACCAGAAAAGCCGGGGCGAGCGATGGCTGGGTGACATCCTTTTGGCCATGGTGCTGTATTCCCATTTCCGGTCCGAACATCTGCTGGTCCATCACCGTTACGTGGGCACACCGCGCGATCCGGTGACGGCCCGGTACAACGAAGGGTTCCACCGCTTTTATCCCCGCGTTCTGTGGCAATGCTTTTTGTCAGCCTTCAAGGCCGAACGCGACAAGCTGGCCCGCAAAGACCGGCCATGGACGGATCGCTCCAACCCATTTTGGCGATACTGGACCCTGCAAGGCGCAATGCTAATTCTGGCAGCGCTGATCGGAGGGTGGGCTGGTTTGGCCCTGTTTCTGCTGCAAGCCGGTGTCGCGATCTGGCAGCTTGAGCTGGTCAACTACGTGGAACACTACGGCCTGACCCGAAAACATCTGGGCGACGGGCGGTACGAACATGTCTTGCCACGCCATTCCTGGAATGCGGCGCATAAAGCGTCAAATTGGTTGCTGATCAATCTGCAGCGCCATTCCGACCATCACTACAAACCCAACCGTCGGTTTCCCCTGTTGCAACATCACAGGCCAGACTCAGCCCCACAATTGCCGTATGGCTATCCGGTGATGACCGTTGCAGCGATGATCCCCCCGCTTTGGCGGCGGGTGATGAACCCGCGTGTTCGGGAATGGAGACGTCACTACTATCCCGAAATTACGGATTGGCACCCTTATAACAAGGCTTTGAACCAGATGCCCAAAGCGTGACCGCAGCGCGCGTCTGCGCGCTGTCTGGCCCAACTGTCAGCACGGCATCTTCGCTTCTGTTCTGATGGGCGGGAGGGTTTCAGTTCTTCATCACCCAGATATTCATCGGAGCCTCTACCCCGCGGACAGATTGATCGCGATGTGCAGTGAAACCTTCCATCGCACCTGGCACAGTGGGGTTTTCTTCAGCTACCCGTTCCCGCACAGCATCGCTGACAACTATGCTTGCCCGAAACTCGCGCGTCAGCGCTTCCAGCTTGGCCGCCACATTGACCGCATCACCGATCACTGCAAATTCCAGCCGGTTGGCGCCGATGTCCCCCAAAACGACCGAGCCATAATGCACCCCAATACCAATTTGGATTTCGGGTTCTCCCGCACGCCGACGATCCAGATTCCAGCGGTCGATCACCTTCACCATCGCGCGCGCGCAGCCCAACGCATTGCTTGCATCCAAGGGCGTCGGCACCGGCGTGCCAAAGGTCGCCATCAACCCGTCACCCAGATACTTGTCCAGGGTTCCGTGGTGCCGGAACACCTCGCTCTCCATTCGGGCGTGGAAGCCCCGCAGCACCTCGATGACCTCATAAGGATCACGGCCAGCGGCGTATTTTGTGAAACCCACGATGTCGATAAACAAGACCGCCACATTCTCTTTACGGACCTGTTTCAGCGGTTCGTCATTCTGGCTGAGTTCATCCACCACGTTGGGTGAGAAATATCGCGACAGATTGGCCCGTTCCCGTTCCAAACCGGCGTTGCTCATCAGCAGCTGGTTCAATCGCCGCATCGAGACACCCAATGTCACCGCAACCATGACAAAAACGACGACTTGCTGGACACGCTGCGGGGCCATGAAGCTGTTGGGGTCCAACAATTCGGCAACGTCCGGATAGCCCTGCAAGGCTGTCGCAACCTTTTCGCTGATCCCCGGAATGGGGGTGGCCACCCACCAGGCAATGATCCAACCCGCCGTCCACATCATTGCGGTCCAGGAACCGATGGCAATCACCGTGCGCCAGGAATAGGCCAGAGTCCCAGCTGCAAGAATGATGAAGAAATATTGGAAGTTGTCGAACCGGTATTGCATTGCCAGCGGTCGAACGTCATCGCTGAACGGGTTAGGCACGATCATTCCAAGCGTCATGATCAGCAGATCGACGAAGATTAAAAACAGCTCGGCACGGGATTGCCCAACGCGACCGGCCCGACGGATCAGCCAACCGTTCGCGCAGATCAACAGCAGGATGAAGTGATACCATAGCACTTCCCACTGCGGGTTAAGGAAAATCAACAACACCCCGGTCAGCGCCATCGCCACCCAACGGGCACGCACGGCCAGTTCCAACCCTTCGCGCTTATGCCGTTCTAACGCGGCCTCGGTATATTTGTTATCCAAATCGTATGTATCAGGCTGTGTAAAAAACAGGCTGCGGCGGGGCTGCGCGGTCGTCTCGGTCATGGCCGTGATCTTTCTTGCAGTGTCAGGGTCATTGTCATGCAACCACTGTTGATGCCAAAACAAAAGACCCCGCCGTAGGATCGGCGGGGCAAGGCTTAGTGCCTAGTGTCAGGCCACAGGCACCGGCGGTGTTCTTGAAATCAGTTCATCTCGGCCCGGATCTGCTGACGCAGAACGTCGATCGGAACCGTTTTTCCATCGCGCTTGAAGCACCAGTATGTCCAGCCGTTGCAGGAAGGGGCGTTTTCCAGATGCGCGCCAACCTGATGGATCGAGCCTTTGACGTTTTGACCGACCAGCGTGCCATCGGCGCGCACTTTGGCTTTGTGACGCTGGTTCATGGAATAGAGTTCTTCGCCCGGGCGTAGCATCCCACGTTCGACCAGTTGGCCAAAGGGTACGCGCGGTTCCGCACGTTTGCTGGCGCTGACCTCCAGCGCCTCGCGGTCGAACTTGCGCACCTTGGCGATGCGTTTCTCGGCCACTTTGCGATAGCTTTCCTCGCGCTCGATACCGATGAACTCGCGACCTAGCATTTTGGCAACTGCACCGGTTGTACCTGTGCCAAAGAACGGATCCAAAATCACGTCGCCCGGATTGGTCGAGCCAATCAACACGCGGTGCAACAACGACTCCGGCTTTTGCGTCGGATGCGCTTTGTCACCGTTTTCGTCCTTCAGACGCTCATGCCCGGTGCAGATCGGCAGCACCCAGTCACTGCGCATTTGCACGCCTTCGTTCAGCGCTTTCAAAGCTTCATAGTTGAAGGTGTATTTTGCACCTTCGCGCTTGCTGGCCCAGATCATCGTCTCATGCGCGTTGGTAAAGCGTTTACCCCGGAAATTCGGCATCGGGTTCGACTTGCGCCATACAACGTCGTTCAAAATCCAGTACCCCGCGTCCTGCAGGGCCGAGCCCACGCGGAAGATGTTGTGATAAGACCCAATAACCCAGATCGCGCCGTTGGGCTTCAGCAGTCGGTGCGCCGCCTTCAGCCATTCGCGGGTGAACTGGTCATAAGCCCCAAAGCTGGAAAACTGATCCCAGTGATCATCAACCGCATCCACCTGAGAGTTATCCGGGCGGTGCAACTGGCCTTTCAACTGCAGATTATAGGGCGGATCCGCAAAAATCAGGTCAACCGACGCCTCGGGGAGACTGTTCATCACATCGATGCAGTCCCCGGATAGAATCGTGTTTAAAGGGAGCGCTTTTGCGCCCTTTTTGGTGGTCGTTGTCATATCACTGCCTCAAGTATCCACGGCGCTTTTGCGCTCATTTGGTTGAGACAAGGATGAGTCAAAGACGATTCGCCGTCAATTTCTTTTTTGAATCAGCAGGTTACGATTTACTCTTGATACAAGATATTGTGCACCGGTTTGAACGAACGTCTATGGTGTGGGGTCACGCCAAGATTTTGCAGCGCTTCTTTGTGTTGTTTTGACGGATAACCGGCGTTGGTTTCCCATCCATAACCCGGATGCTGTTGCGCCAAATCCACCATCACCTGATCGCGCCAGTTTTTCGCAAGGATTGAAGCGGCCGCAATCGACACCGAACGGGCATCCCCCTTCACAACAGCCTGCGACGGGATCTTCATACCACGCGGAATCATATTGCCGTCGATTAGCAGGAAATCGGGGGCCGGTGTCAGTGCCTCGACCGCGCGCAGCATCGCCAGATGCGAGGCCCGCAAGATGTTGATCTCATCAATCTCGGCAACCGTGGCCTCTGCGACAGCAAACTCGGCGCTGGCGCGAATCTCTGCGTCCAGTGCAGCCCGACGTTTTGCAGTTAGCTTCTTAGAGTCATTCAACCCCTCGGGAATATCCTCTGCGTTCAGAATCACGGCGGCGGCAACAACCGGTCCGGCCAAAGGGCCGCGCCCGACTTCATCCACTCCGGCGATACGGATATGGCCCCGCTCCAGCAGCGCTTGCTCAAGTTCGAAATCTGGCTTTGTCATGCCATCGGAAAACCGCGTTTCACGCAGCACCGCAAGTAAAAAGAGAGGGCAGCCCACACTGCCCTCTCCAACGCGGCACTTCTTTGGCACCGCTCCTGCTCAACCGATGTTACTGGTAAACGACGCGGTATCCCTTCTGGCGCAGGCACGCAGGTTCGTATGCCCGCTTGACCTTTTTGCCATTCCAGAAACCAACCTTGCACTCTTGGGGCAGGCTATTGGCATGTTTGTAGTGTTTCTTGAGGCACTTCGGACCAAGCAACAAATGGTCCTGTGAATAGCTGTTATACGTACGCAAGCAGCGCTGGGGCAGATCGTACCGGGCTACGCGCGGCGGCAATGGGCGCACCGGCTGGGGCTTGTAAGGTTTCGGAGTATACGTTTGATGGCGTGCCGCCCGGTTCCTATCCTTTTCCTTGTTATAGTAATGAACTCCGGCCCCAATAATCGCGATGGCCGCCAGACCACCCAGAATGTCCTTGGCATCCGCTGCCCGCGCCTGAGAGGCCGAAACGCCGGTAATGGCAACCGCGGTCGCAATGATCAAAGCGATGAATTTCTTATGCATGAGGCGTGTCCTTCTGATTGTTTGGGCGACCATGTGACAGACCGCGTCCTGATTGCCCTGACACTGGGGGCAGCCGTTCCTGCCAAGCAATAACGGCCCGGTGTTATCGGATATCAGATCCCGCAAACCCCTTAGGTTATTGAATATCGCAGCAACTCATGCGCAGGATGCGGCCTATGAAACAGATCCTCTCTTCTCTGACCTTTGTGGCCCTGATATCGCTTGGCTCTGCCGCGTCTGCGGCGGACTGCTATGCGGATTACAAGGCGAAAAAGGACAACCCTCTGCGTTTGCATTACGGGGTTATTCAAGTCTCGAACTGCGATAAGGGTCAGGCCCGAGCAGAAATCGCCCAGCGCCTGAGCGCGTCAGGCTGGACCCTGCTTGAGGTTCAGTCCGTTTTTGGACCAGAAGGGTTGGATCAGAGGAAGGGCAATGCCGGACAATTCTATCTCCGTTTCTGATGCGCGCCGGTCGGGCGTCCGGCTGGTTGTGCTGGGCATCGCTGCCATCGTTCTTATTCTGATTACGGCCGCCATTTTTCTGTTCTGGACCTTGCCAGATGCAAATGCGTTTAATGCGCGTGTCGAGCGTTTGTTTGTCGAGGCTGACCTGACCTCGCAAACAGAAATCCGGTTGCTTGAGATCTTGGCCCAATCGGGCACAGCCTTTGCCGACACCTTGTCCAGTTACCGGATGGTCATCTACGTATTGCTGGTTTTCGCGAGTGCGATGATGATCTCGGCACTGGTCTTTCTGGTGATGCTGGTTCTGATGAATCGACGCATGGCACAGATCGAACGCACCGGCATTCAGGTGACATCCCTGCTGATCAGCCGTGAGGAAAACACCGTTTACCTCAACAATATGGATTTCAAACTGACGCCCGCCGCCATGGAAACCCTGTCCGTTCTGGCGGAATCACGGCTGGATGACGAGGTTCTGTCCGGTGCCCAGATCGAGGGCATGATTTCCGGTCGCGATGCTGCCGATTGCGACGAAGCCGCTGGCGCAACGCGGATCAAACGGCTGCGCGACGCGCTTGGAAATCAAATGGTCAGCGAACTTTTGGTCAAGAATATCGCCAAGAAAGGCTATATGCTGTCCATAGAAAAAGACGTCATTCAGATGGTTTGATCACGTGGCAGCCCACGCTCGCATTCGGTAAAATCCCATTTCAACCTCTTGGAAAGTGGGATGGGAACGCCCATTCTGTATATACCAAAGGCAAGGGAGGTCGCTTATGAACGTCCACGCCGCACCAAAGATGACCGGTTACGGAATCTCTGTCGAGCCTCTGAGCGGCAGGATTGCGATTTACCGCGATGACGTCCTTTTGGCTGAAAGCACAAATGCCAAGGTTATGTATGAAACGCGCTTGCCGCCCACGGTTTACGTGCCGCGTGTGGACGTGTGTGTAGATTTGAGCGCAGAAACCGAACTGCAAACCTTCTGCCCGTTCAAAGGCACCGCCACCTATCACGACATCAGCCTGCCAGGTGAAACGCTGGCCAATTCCGTCTGGGCCTACGAAGACACTTTGCCGGAAAGCAAAGCAATACAAGGCTGCATCGGTTTTACAGCTGGAGCCTATACACGGATAGATTTAGGCGACAACCGCCTGCGTGAAGTTGATGATGGCAACATAAGCGGGCCTCTGATTGATTGGTTGATGCGCGGTGCGTCTACAGCGACGACACCAGAGAGCTTTACCGAAGCACTAGCTGAAAAAATGCTGGAGCACGGTATCGCGATCCAGCGTCTGAGTATTTTGGCATGGTCCCTACATCCCTTGATCGTGGGCAAGCATTATATCTGGGAAAAAGGCGAAGAAGAGATTCTGACCCGGGCCCCCACCTATGAAATCTATGATCATCCGGCCTTTATCAACAGCCCACTGCGCCATGTTTCGAACGGTCTTGGCGGCGTGCGGCAACGGCTGAACGATGACAACCCGCATAACAGCTTCCCGATCATGGAGGATTTACGGGCCAAAGGCGCGACCGATTATGTCGCCATGCCGCTGCCATTTTCCGATGGGCGGACAAATGTTCTGACGCTGACCTGTGATCATCCGGATGGGTTTACCACGGAAAACCTGGGCCTGGTGTTCGAGTGTTCTGCGGTGATCGCTCGGTTCTACGAAGTTTTCATGCAACGTGAAAACGCGCAGGTTTTGCTGGAAACATATGTCGGCAAACGCACAGGCGCCCGCGTTTTGGGCGGAGAGATTCGGCGCGGCGATGGGGATGAGATCGACGCGGCGATCATGTTCTGCGATCTCCGCAACTCGACAAGCCTTGAAGAGAAACTGGGCCGAGCCGCTTACATCAATGTGTTGAATGCGTTCTTTGAAACGGTGTCGGGCATCGTGCACGACAACGGAGGAGAAGTTCTAAAGTTCATTGGCGACGCTGTTTTGGCCGTCTTTCCAGTTTCGGAAGAGGACGCCACGACCGCTCGGGTGAATGCACAACGTTCGGCAATTCAAATCGTGGAAACGTTGGGTGAACTGCGAAAAGACGGCTCTGATGCACATTGCGACTGTTCAATCGGCGTGGCTTACGGGCGCGTGACTTATGGCAACGTGGGGTCGCGCGAGCGCCTGGATTTCACGGTTATCGGTCAAGCCGCAAATATAGCCGCGCGTTTGGGGGAATTTGGCAAAACAAAAGGGCATCGGATTGTTGTGTCCGAAGACATTGAACCAGCATGCTCCAACGCTTTGCCGCTGGGTGCGGTAGAGTTACACAATGTGTCTCAACCAGTCGTATCTTACGCCTTGCGCACTGCGGCGGATGCTATACTCGACGGCTAAGGCTGATACTTGTGCTCTGGCAATTCATCTGGCGTCCGGTGATCCAGCCCAACATCAGACGCAATCCGACCTCAGGCGGAACGTTCCGTTCACACAGCCCCAAGCAGGATCAACGCAGTCTGTGCCGGTGAAATCGTGTTCTGAAGCTGTGCAATCTGGCTGCGGGCCAGATAGGTGTCGGTCAGTTCCGTGATAGCGTTCTGATCCGAGAACCGCGCCAGATCTTCCGATCCGGTCAATTGAAACAACCTGTCTTTGAATTCGACCAATTGCGCGTCAATGTCCAGCTGAGCAAAGGACGGAGGCAAACCAAGCGCCGTCTCCATCATGCTGCGCAAGGGCGGCAACCCCATCAGATCGAACCACTTGGTATCGGCACTTGACGTGCTGTTTGCCAGGTCTGCAAGCTCCCGCTGAGCATAAAGCGCGATACGCATCGTCTCATCCGAAGCGCCTACGGCGATTTCGAACCGAGCAGACAAGTTGGCCTGCGCAATTTCTTCCATATTTGTTCTAAGCGCCGTTTTCCTGGCAGCCCCTGGGCCGAACCCGAAAGCGTCTGAAAACTCGCGATACCGCTTGTCTGCAAGGCGATTTGACAAAGCGTCGTCAGCCTGCGTGCCATCTTCAAGGATCTTTTGAACAAAAAACCTGTTATCCAAATCGCCTTCCAGTCCGAACGCACCCAAAGCGACCTGCAACAGCCTGCGATCCGATACCAGGTCTTCTGCTGATTGAACTTTGCCAATGTTTTCCATGAAATATTTCGTCTCTCGATCATTCGCCGCTGACGAGGAAAAGCTTTGAAACTGGCCTTCGTAAGTGCGTTGAAGAAATCGCCAGCCAACGATTCCTCCGGAAGGGACAACAGGCTGAAAGGTCATTGCTGATACGCCATCAAGCGCTCTTCTCTTGGCAGAAGCGAACGGAGGGATTTGAGGCATTTGTAATAGTGCTCGGCCACCAGCGCATCGGTGGCCTCAGACAGAACGCGGCGGCTGTCTGCATCCGTAAAGACCTGACTCAACTCCTCTACGCGGCGCAGCAGTTGCTGCCGGGCGTGTTCCGGTTCCATGTCACCAGACAAGACCAATTGTGCTGCATAACAAACGCGACGCACCGGCGTGTTGGCTTCGTCCGGATGGATCGCATCCTTTAAACGCAGGACATTGGCCTGCGGCGTCATGATTGAAAACCTGCTGCGGCGATCCCCGTTTTCGATAACCACACCGTTGATCAGCACTCCTTCTTTCGGGGCAAGTTTCAGGACCAGTCCACTCATTAAGTTGCCCTCATCTGACGCAGGCCGCGCAAGACAGCCGTGTTGATTTCCAACAATGGCTCAACCGCTGCCCCATCTCCCAATACGCGACTGCTGTGTTGTTCGGTAAACTCGGCAAGGTAGAATATCCGCGCCCGCAGATCGTTCGGCAACGCGTTTGCGGAATCCGCAACGCCTGTTGCCAGTACCCCCCAAAGGCGCCGATTCTCATGCACCGCCTGCACAAACGCCGAGAAATCCGTCGCTTTGCGCGCTGTTGCGGCCTTGAGGCGCCGCGTGATTCTGGAGATTGCTTCATATTCGGTATCGCGGGGCGTCCGTGTTGGCGTGGCGGCTTGCGCATAGCTGTGTTGAGCGAGGGTTTGCGGTGTCACTTGAAATCCTTCCAAAGGGTCGCCTTCAGGCGATCAGGGCCGGGGCACAAAAACCATGCCCCGGCCTGCTTTTTTGATTAGCGGAACAGCGACAGGATCGACTGCGGGGCCTGGTTGGCGATCGATAGCGACTGAGTTGCCAGCTGCTGCTGTACCTGAAGCGCCTGCAGACGAGCCGAGGTCTCTTCCATATCTGCATCGACAAGCGAGCCGATACCGGATTTGAACGAGTCAGACAGGTTCGAAATGAACTCTTTCTGGGTCTCAATTCGGCCTTGCGCCGAACCAAACGCGGCCGATGCGTCGATCGACGTGTCGATCAGCGACTCGACTGCAGCCAATGCAGCGGTCGCCCCCGCACCTGTCGACACATCAATACCGGCCAGAGCGCCAAGACCACCAGCACCCGCGTTCACGAACTGAGCAGAGAACGAGAGGTCAGAACCAGTGCCGTTGGTCACTGACAAGGTTCCGGCCGTACCAGAATCATAGTCGACCGTTAGGCCAGTAATTCCAAGTTCTTCAATCTTTGACTTCAGCCCCACTGCGACAAGGTCACCAGTGGTTGTCGCCGCAGCGTCCTCTGCGGACACCGTGTACGAGACAACCTGATCATTAATGGCGACGACAACCTTGTCCCCAGCAGCGAACGCGCCGCTGGATTCATCGGTCACCAACGCGGTCGCAGCGGTCGCACCGTTGTCAATGGTCGCGCCAACACGGTCATTGCCGGTCGACGCACCGGTTGACCCATCAAAGACCTGTTTTGTGGCGTAGCCGCCAGTGGACAGGTTCTGCCCGGATACCGAGATGGAAGATGCCGTAACTGCACCGGTATTGTCGCGATCCAACGACGCCAGAATCGAGGCTGAGCCTGCTGATCCATCAACCAGGTTCAGGCCGTTGAACTGGGCAGCGCTGACAACCGATGCGATCTGCTCTTTCAATGCTGTCACGTCATCGTTGATTTTACCCCGATCAACATTGTCTTCCTGCGCTGCGACAATCTTGCTTTTCATCTGCGTCAACAGATCTGTGACGGTTTCCGACGCGTTCCGTGCAACGGCGACTGTCGATTCCCCCAACGCCAAGCTGTCCTTGATGGCGTTGAAGCCTTTGACATCCGATTCCATCACTTTCGAAATTGCCCAAACCGCCGAGTTGTCCTTGGCTGTCGCGACGTCTTTGCCGGTCGAAATCGCGTTCTGGGTCATCGCCAGGTTCTTGTTCACAGACTTCAGCGTTTGCAGCGCAACCATCGCGCCATTGTTTGTCAGAATGCTGGACATAGCTTTCATCCTTTTCCGTTTGGGCCATTTTGCCCATGTTCACCCCACAAGACCTGCGGGCTTTGGTGTCTTTCTGACCTGTGCGACGCGCCACTTGGCCGTTCGCGCCACCTGCCGTTTCCAGGTGCAGCACCACTTTTGAACCAGACCCCCTAACGGAATGCTAAAACCTCAGAACCCATAATTTCGGATTTGAATCAAACTTCTGCCTATGCCCTCTTTTCCAACTTCACAGTGCTGCGAACTGCGAATTGACTGCGTTGACCGTCGGCGCCATAGGTGCTGAATTCCTGTCGAACACGCCGCAGTTCGGCCATGCGGGTGGCAACCGCCCGAATGCCGGCGGCTGCACTGTTCAGCAACGCCTGATTCCGCTCGACCTTGCGCTGGACGCGAATCAACGCGTCACTGTCCTGCACTTGAAGATCGTTGATTGCACCGATCAGTTTCTCTTTTTCCGGCACCATATGGGCCAGGCGATCGAGATCCCCTTGCACAAGGGCCGCGCGCTCAAGATCCAGAACTTCTTCCAGTGATTTGATCAGCGTCATGTCGGCTTCAAATGTCATCGGCTTTCTCCATCAGTGACTTGAGCAGGATTTCAGACAACCCAACGCCCCCGGACTGAGCCAGTTGTTGCGCCTGGTGCTGAACAAGAAGCGATCCAAACTGGTCTTCGCCGACCCCGCCGCCGAAACTCTGTCGTGTCTGCGCCAGCCCAGCTGACTTGAGCATTTCACTTAAAAAAGCCGCCTCCAACTCTATGGCTGCGTTTTTGAGGCGGGTGTGAGTCAATGGTGCCGGACCCGTTGAGAGGCTCTTGGAAACCTGCATTGTTTTCTCCGAAATTTGCTTCGAACTTTCTTGATCAAAGGCGAAAGCGGTTAAAATAAACGTAACTTCCTGCGGGCAGAGTGCAGAGCAATCACACGGAGCCGGAGCAAAATGCCCAACCCAGTTATGCTGCCCACAACGACGTCGACAGCCGTTGCCAAACCCGCCTCGACGCGCAATGAGGCTGGCCAGAACGGTGAAGTGACAAGCTTTGAAGACATTCTTGGGCAAGAAACGGGCGGCGATGAGCCGCCTGAACCCGAACTGCTGGTTACTGCTCCTGAAATGCAAGACTCGGGAACTGAAACAGAGACAGCAGATCAAACAGAGCGCCAAGCTGCCCCGATTGCGGAACCGCAACTTGTTTCGACTCTGGCGGGCAACTCAACAAAACCTGCCGACAGGATGTTCATTCCTGAGGGCGATCAGAATCCAAGCACTCACCTACAAGCAGGTGTTCCGCATATTTTTGACAGTGAGCTGCCTGAGCCACCGCACATTTCTACGTCCTCGGGCCAGCATAACATCGCCGATCCTGTTGCACCCACAGCTGCGCGATCTGATGCAGGATTGGTTCACACTGCTGTGACCCAACAGCGGATACCTGTGAAGGTAGCCGAGAATGGCCGACCTATCGAGCAAATGACCAAGGCAAACGGCAAATTAAGCGTGCCGGACATCGGTCCCAACTTTCAAAACACCGACCCTGTACAACCACCAGAAGTCGCACCCGCAACGTCCAAACCAGCAAATCCAGATCGCGCGCCACCTGTTGCACAGCTTCAACTGATGGCAACGCTTGCCGAAAAAGAACAGAACGCTCTTGTTCAGGAAGCTGAGCCAACAGTTTTCGCCAAGGACGAACCGCTCCAACTTGCTCCGAGAGAAACAACGCCGCAGCTTTCTGCGCCGTCTGCGTCAGCTCGCGCCGAGCTCGCCCGTGCAATCGCCGGGCAGTTGGCGGCGACCATTCAGACGCGTCCGGGGGCCGGGATAACTGAAATTGCATTGAACCCCGATGAATTGGGGCGTGTTTCCATTGTTCTGAACGGGCGCGATGACGGGCTGCACATGACCATTGCCTTGGAACGCCCAGAAACCCTGGAGCTGATGCGACGTCACATTTCCTTACTTACGGAAGAGTTTCAGAAACTGGGATACGGTGCGTTGAGCTTTGATCTGGGTACAGCCTCCGACGCGGACACGGGCTGGGCTAACACCAACAAGACCGAGTCGGGATCCGTCTTTGAATCGATAAAAGGCGATTCGGATGTTCAAACCGACTCTCTTCCACAAATTTTAGTCCCAAGCCGGGGCATCGATATGAGGTTTTGACACATGATCACCCCAGTGAATACGGCGCAGGCAGCAAGCTCTCAGCCGTCTGCAAACAACGCACAGACGTCCGCGATTACATCGGATTTCGAAACCTTTTTGCTGATGCTCACAGCGCAAGCCCAGAATCAGGATCCGCTTGAGCCGATGGACTCGACACAATACGCGTCGCAACTGGCCCAGTTCTCGATGGTCGAGCAGCAAGTTCAGACCAATGATCATCTGTCATCGTTGGCAAGCACGCTGGGCAGTGTGAACCTTAGTGACCTTGCAAGCTGGGTCGGTATGGACGTCCGATCAACTTCCGCCTTTCACTTTGACGGACAGCCCAAGACCTTGTTTGCCCAGGCTGATCCACAAGCTGATACAGCCAAGCTGGTGATACGTGACGAAAACGGGACCGTGCTCGACAAAGTAACTGTACCCCCTGCTCAATCCGAATTTGTGTGGGCCGGCGTTACCTCTTCGGGAAATCCAATGAGCGCCGGCAACTACACAGCGGCGCTGGAAAGCTACAAAAATGGAGAGCTGCTGACCCAAACACCAGTCGCAGCCTACAACCGCGTCATAGAGGCTCAGGTTGGCGGTAATACAGTGCTTCTAACCCTTAGCGGCGGGGAAGTGATTTCAGCAAGCGACGTAAACGCCGTCCGAACTGGCGCTTGATCTGGGGCGCTGGAGCGTCCAAAGCTTGGCAAATCGACTCGCCAAAAGAAGTGACAAGACCCCTGCCTGAAACGCCTGCCCCTCCTCGCGATCTGGTTGACCACCTCTGCGTTCAGGGGCTGGTCAGCGCGCGCGCGCGATTTGAAACACTCTATGGCGGGCGCACCAATCGGGTATGGAAGGTTTTGGAAGACAGCGGCGACAAGGTATTGAAGCTGTACAACACGGCCCTTCGCAACCCCTTGTTTCGCAATGATCCAGAGTTAGAGGCGCAATGCCTCAAAACCCTCGGGCCAGAAGGGTTCGTACCAAGGTTGCGCGACTCAGGACGGTACAAAGATGCGCATTGGGTCTTCTATGACCATGCCCCTGGAACACCCTGGCAGGAAGGAGCCGACAAGGTTGGTGCGTTGCTGCGCAGGTTACACGACCTCACGCTTTCTTTCTCAGCCCCAGCCGGATGCAACGGCAGTGAGGACCTCAGGGCGCATGGGGTTCGTATTCTGCAGGGCTGCTCATCCGAGACGCGGCACAAATTGTTGGAACAGCAACCCGTGGAAACGGTGGCGCCTGCGAAAAAGACGTGCCTGATTCATGGCGACCCGGTAGCTGGGAACATCCTGGTTGCAGGAACAAACCTGACACTGATCGACTGGCAATGCCCTGCCCTTGGTGATCCAACCGAGGATTTGGCGCTGTTTCTTTCTCCGGCCATGCAACGCCTGTACCGAGGGGCCGCTTTGGCAAAGTTCGAAGAAGAGCAGTTTCTGAACGCCTACGGCGATCCGGAAATTGCGGACCGTTACCTGCGCTTAAAACCTTGGTATGCGTGGCGCATGGCCACCTATTGCCTGTGGCGCGCGGAAAACGGCGCGCCCGATTATGCCGAAGGACTGAAGCTAGAAGCAGCGGCCCTGTGACTTTCGCCTTTATCTAAGATCCGCAAGGCCCATCAGGGCATAGGCTGGCGGCATGAGCGCGCGACGCCAGCGCCCCAGTGGGAATTTTTCAGGCGTTTGACACATAGCTGCAGGCAAACCGGCACTCTGCCCCAGGGCCAACCTGGCCAGAGCCCGTCCGCTGTAGGCTCCCATGGCAACGCCATTTCCGTGATAAGCAAAGCCGGCAAACATACCCGGTTGCCCCTGTACAGGTCCAACATAGGGCGTCAACGCACGCGACATACACACCAACCCGGACCACATATGCGTGGCCTCGACCTTCGACCAGGCGGGAAACATCTTTTTGAAATCCTGCTGAACCTTTGCCCGGATTGATGCCTCTGAACGGGCAGAAGAGCGCAACCCACCCCTCATACCAAACAGAAATCGCCCGTCCGGCATCAAGCGGAAATAATGCAGAAGATTACGCGTGTCATAGCACATCTGGGCCGAGGTCCAGCCCTGTTCCAATTGCTCGGTCTGGCTGAGCGGTCGCGTGACCATAACGGTCGATTGTGCCGGCAGGTAACGCCCTGACATCCAATCCGGGATATCTTCGCTGGAATACCCGTTGGTACAAACCAAAACAACTTGCGCATTGACCTGCCCTCCTGGGGTTCGCAATGCAAACCCCGAAGCGGATTTCTTGATACCTAGAACCGGGCTGTTCTGAAACAGATGTGCACCTTTGGTCTTGGCGGCGCGTGCGATCCCGAAAAGGTACTTCCGGGGATTTAACCCAAATCCGACGGGCATCGTGTACCCCCCGTAAAATGCCCCCTCCATTCCCAACGCGGGCAAGTCTTTGGCTTCGTGCACTATGCCGGTCTTGTCTGACTTTTGGCGCAACACATCCATCGCGTGTTTTGAATGCGCAAGTTGGGTTTCACCGTTCGAATGCGTGTCCGCATCAATGTGATACCGCGCCAGAAGATCGGCGACCAACTGCACGGCATCTGCTTCGGCTGTTTCATAGGCCAGCGCCCCGGCGCGACCATGCCGTCGTGCCATCGCGGCATGGTTCAGTTTTGAGCCACCCAAACAGCAAAAGCCGCCATTGCGTCCGGACGCACCCCATCCCGGAGGGCCGGCTTCGAATACCGCAACCGAAGTGGTTTCAGCCAAATGCAAGGCCGCAGAAATCCCCGTAAAACCACCGCCGATCACGGCGACATCTACTTGCAGGTCTTCCTGAACCTCTGGCCAATCGGGGCTGGAAACCGTTTCATCCCACCAACACCCGTCGCGTGGTGCGTTGCTGTACGCGTAGTTCGGAAAAATCCGCTTCATTCGGTGCGCGCGGCGGCCAATTCGTCCTGCCGCTGACGAACCATCGCCCGTTTGGTGACAAGCGAGGCCGTGATGACCCCAACCGTCACCACAGCAATCATGATCGTGGACAGCGCGTTGATTTCCGGGCTTACACCAAGACGTACGGCCGAGAAAATCTTGATCGGCAAGGTTGTCGCAGACGGCCCTGATGTGAAAGACGCAATCACCAGATCATCCAGCGACAAGGTGAAGGCCAGCAACCAGCCCGAAATCACTGCCGGTGCGATGATCGGCAGGGTGACAAGGCGGAAAGCTTGCGCGGGTGAGCATCCGAGATCAAGCGCTGCTTCTTCCAGTGACCGGTCAAATGTGATGAGACGCGAGGATACAACCACCGACACGAAACACATTGAGAAGGTGGTATGCGCCAGAACGATGGTCAGAATTCCTCGATCCAGACCGATGCCGATAAACAGCAGCAACAACGAAAGACCGGTAATCACTTCGGGCATCACCAGCGGCGCGTAGATCATGCCAGAAAACAGCGTCCGACCAAAAAACCGTCCGCTGCGGACCAGCACATAGGCAGCAGCCGTTCCCAAAATGGTTGCCAGTGTTGACGAAAAAACCGCTACCCGGACTGTGACCCAAGCGGCATCCAAAAACGCCTCGTTCTGCAGCAGCTCTCCGTACCACTTAGTTGAAAACCCGGCCCAAACCGTGACCAGCTTGCTTTCGTTGAAGCTGAAAACGATCAGGATGATCATCGGGATGTAAAGGAACGCAAATCCCAGCGTCAGCGAAACAGTATTGAACCAGCTTAACCTGTTCATCCGTCACTCTCCGCCTGTTTCTGCTGGTTGCGCTGGAACAGCACGATGGGAACCACCAAGATCAGTAGCAAGATAATCGCCACTGCACTGGCCACCGGCCAGTCACGGTTCGAGAAGAACTCTTCCCACAACACCTTGCCGATCATCAGTGTGCCCGAACCGCCCAGAAGCGAGGGGATCACGAACTCACCGATCACCGGGATCATCACAAGGAAGCAACCTGCAATGATGCCGGGCTTGGACAGTGGAATGGTCACCAGCCAGAAGGCTTGCAAACGCGAACAGCCCAGATCTTCGGCCGCCTCAATCAGCGATCCGTCCAAACGCTCCAACGCCGAATAAATCGGCAGAATCATGAACGGCAGATAGGTGTAAACGATGCCAATATAGACAGCGGTCGAGGTATTCAGGATCGTCAGCGGCGTCGAAATGAGACCCGTCCACAGCAAGATTTGATTCAGATACCCTTCGTTCGAAAGGATACCCATCCACGCGTAAACCCGGATCAGGAATGAGGTCCAGAAGGGCAGGATCACCAGCATCATAAGCGTTGGCCGCCATTCCTGAGGCGCGCGGGCCATGCCATAGGCGATGGGATAGCCGACGAGCAATGTAAAGAAGGTCGAGATCAAAGCGATCTTGACGCTGGACAGGTAGGCTTTCCAATACAGATCATCCTCAGTCAGCCAGACATAGTTCTCAAAATCCAGTTCGCTTAAAAACTTTTTGATCCCCGCCCAGCCGGCGGACATATCTAGGGTCGGAGTATAAGGCGGGATGGCAAGTGCCGTGTCCGACAGCGATATCTTCAGAACGATGAAGAATGGCACCAGAAACAGTGCCAGCAACCAGACATAAGGGATGGCGATTAGAACGGCGCGGCGCATCAGTTCGCCAGCAAAACCGCAGCCGTCGCTGTCCACGACAGCCAGACCGGGTCTTCCCAAGTGAACGAACGGCGCGATATACGGCGGGTGTTGGCCGTCTGTGCCTTGATGATTGTGCCGTTTGCCAATTCGACGTGATAGGTGGACAGATTGCCCAGATAGGCAATGTCATGAACCTTGCCCTGAACAGCGTTTACCGCATCGGCTGGCCTCTCGGCTGAGATGGTCACCTTCTCGGGGCGGATCGCCAGATGGCAGGACTGACCGTTTGAAAAGCTCGTTGATGATGACGCCGTTATAGGAGCCTGACCTTCGGCCCAATCAATCTGATAAGTATCCTCACCCGATGGGGCTGCACGGCCTTCGATAATGTTCACATCCCCAATGAAATCAGCAACATAAACCGAGGCCGGGTTCTCGTAGATTCGGTCGGGCGTAGCAACCTGCATCAATTGCCCCTGATCCATCACCGCCACTCGACTGGCGACTGTCATGGCCTCTTCCTGATCGTGGGTGACGATCACAAATGTGGTGCCGGTTTTCTCTTGAATATCCATCAATTCGAACTGCGTATCTTGGCGCAGTTTCTTGTCGAGCGCACCCAGCGGTTCGTCCAACAGCAGAAGCTTTGGGGCCTTCGCCAGCGAGCGTGCCAAAGCAACGCGCTGTCGTTGTCCACCTGAAATCTGATGCGGCTTACGGCGGGCAAACTGCTCCAATCGGGTCAGGCGCAGCATTTCTTCAACCCGTTCTTCAAGGTCGTGTTTCGGCATATTGTCCCGACGCAGACCAAACGCGATGTTTTCCCAGACGCTGAGATGCGGGAAAAGAGCATATGACTGGAACATCATGTTCACAGCGCGCTTGTTGGGTGGAATAGGGTCAATATCCTGACCGCCCAACAGGATATGACCTTCGGTTGGGGTTTCGAACCCGGCAAGCATCCGCATCATCGTTGTCTTGCCACATCCCGACGGACCAAGCAGGGCAAAGAATTCACGCTCGAAAATATCCAGTGACAGATTGTCGATCGCCGTGAACTCGCCGAAGCGCTTGGTCACGTTCTGAAACTGGATCAAGGGTTTCGCCTGTGGGTCATCCCACGGCGCAAAGACGTCAGAATTCAAGGCAGCCCCCGCATAGTCAGTTTGGACATTTTGTGTGCGGGGCCGTCATTCGACCGCCCCGCGCCGTGAAACCGGATCAGGTACCTGACTTGATCTTGGTCCAAAGGCGGGTCACGACACGCTGCGTTTTCGCAGGGTAAGGCGTCGTGATGTACAGGTTTTGCATTGTCGTATCATCCGGATAGATTGCCGGATCACCAATCACGTCTTCCTCAAGGAATTCCTGCGAGGCTTTGTTGCCATTGGCGTAGTAGACGTAATTGGACGCGGCAGCCATGTTGTTGGCATCCAGGATGAAATTCAGGAACTTATGCGCGCCTTCCGGATTCGGTGCATCCGCCGGGATCGCCATTTGGTCAAACCACATCAGCGATCCTTCCGCGAACGGATGATATTCGATGTTCACACCGTTCTCGGCTTCGGCTGCGCGGTCTCTTGCCTGCAGGATGTCACCTGACCAACCCACGGCAACGCAAATGTCGCCATTCGCCAGCGCGTTGATGTATTCCGAACTGTGGAATTTTTGGATGTGTGGACGAACGCTCATCAGAACGTCTTCGGCTCTCTTGATCACATCCGGATCGTGGCTGTCCGGGTCTTCACCGATATACTGCAAGGTCATCGGTATCATTTCGGCTGGCGCATCAAGGAAATGAACACCACATGACGCCAGTTTTTCCATGTTCTCTGGCTTCAAAACCAGATCCATGCTGTTCAGTGCCACATCGTCGCCCAAGGCTTCCTTGACCTTGTCGACATTCACACCAATACCCGTGGTGCCCCACATATAGTTAATCGAATAGGCGTTGTTTGGGTCATACCCTGCAGTTCGCTCTTGAATAACGTCCCAAAGGTTGCCCGCATTCGACAGTTTGGCCGCATCCAGTTCCTGAAACGCCCCTGCCTGAATTTGACGTTGAAGGAACGTGCCAGAAGGCACCACCACGTCATAGCCCGAACCACCAGCCAGCATCTTGGTTTCCAGAACCTCGTTGCTGTCAAACACGTCGTAGATGAGGGTCAGACCAGTTTCTTCCTCGAATTTGCTCAGAAGCTCTTCGTCGATGTAGTCGGACCAGTTGTAGACACGCACCTCTTCAGCGAAAGCCGCCGAAGTCCCCAATGCGATGACCGCTGTCATGGTCAGCGTTTTGATTGTCATATTCTTCTCCCTGCAAGTGTACGGCTATTTTCCCGTTTTTTTGGATTTGATCAAGTTTTGCGTTTTCCCTTGATCCAGCGTATGGTTTCACGAGGTCTGTCACCTGACAAGTCAGGGTTAGTCGAAATAGGATGAACCAATTGGATTTGATCAAAAATAAGGCATCTGCAACTCCAACCGACAGCGGAAAACAACCCGCACATGAGCAGGTTTATCAAACCCTCAGATCTCAGATCCTGTTTGGGGAACTGGTCCCGGGGCAGCCCGTCACAATCCAAGGTTTGACTGATTCGCTGGGTGTTGGAATGACCCCGGTACGCGAAGCGATCCGACGGTTGATCTCGGATGGGGCACTGGTATTTCAGGGCAACCGCCGCGTCAGCGTTCCGCTTTTGACCACCGCTGATATCGAGCAAATGATTTTTGCCAGAATTTCAATAGAATCAGAGCTTTCCAGACGCGCAACCGGCAATTTGCAGACGGCAGACATTGATCATCTGGTACGCATCGACAAGCATTTGGATCGTATGATCGCGGATGGCGACGTTGGCGGGTATCTGCGTTTGAACCAAACGTTTCATGAGACACTCTATTCCCATGCCAATGCCGCTATCCTCAGCGACCTTGCCGAACGGCTGTGGTTGCGCTTTGGCCCGTCTTTGCGGGTTGTTTGCGGTCGTTTTGGCACACAGAGCCTTCCTGACCGGCACAAAGATATCATTACCGCGTTGCGCAACGGCGACGCTGAAATGGCGGCAAAAGCAACGGCTCAGGACATTGAGCAAGGTATGGAGCTGATCTCGGAGTCCCTCAATTCCGCCTAAATCCCTCCGATTCGATTGACAGTGTAAAATTTGATCATATTGTGATCCCCAATTGCTTTTGTGGGAGAATCTCGGATGTCCACCATCACCAATCATATGCCGACCGCAGAACTTCAGGCGCTGGATGCAGCGCATCACCTCCATCCGTTTTCCGCCAATGGCGCGCTGGGTCAGGAAGGTGCGCGTGTGATTACCCGTGCCAAAGGGGTTTACCTGACCGATAGTGAGGGTGAAGAGATTTTGGACGCCATGGCAGGTTTGTGGTGCGTCAATATCGGGTACGGTCGCGACGAACTGGCAGAAGTTGCCGCGCGTCAGATGCGTGAACTGCCCTATTACAACACGTTTTTCAAAACGACCCATGTTCCGGCCATTGCACTGGCCGCAAAGATTGCCGAGCTGGCACCGGGCGATCTGAACCACGTCTTCTTTGCTGCGGGCGGGTCCGAGGCCAACGATACAAATATCCGTCTGGTCCGCACCTATTGGGCCGAAAAGGGCCAGCCGGACAAGAACATCATCATCAGCCGTCACAATGCTTATCACGGGTCTTCTGTAGGGTCTGCTTCGCTGGGCGGCATGGCAGGGATGCATGCGCAAGGTGGCATCCCGATCCCGAACATTCATCACATCAACCAACCCAATTGGTGGGCCGAAGGTGGTGACATGTCGCCCGAAGACTTCGGACTGGCCCGTGCTCGCGAGCTGGAAGAGGCTATTCTGGAACTGGGCGAAGACCGCGTCGCCGCCTTTATCGCCGAACCCGTGCAGGGCGCAGGGGGCGTGATCGTCGCGCCGGATACGTATTGGCCGGAAATCCAGCGCATCTGTGACAAGTACGACATTCTTTTGATCGCGGATGAGGTCATCTGCGGATTTGGCCGTACCGGCAATTGGTTCGGCTCGCAAACCGTTGGAATCAAGCCGCATATCATGACCATCGCCAAGGGGCTCAGCTCGGGCTACGCGCCGATCGGCGGGTCCATCGTAAATGATGAGATCGCCCAAGTGATCGGCGGCACCGAGTTCAACCACGGCTACACCTATTCCGGCCACCCTGTCGCCGCTGCTGTGGCGCTGGAGAACCTACGTATCCTCGAAGAAGAGAAGATCGTCGAGCATGTTCGCGACGTAGCCGCCCCTTACCTGAAGGAAAAATGGGAGGCTCTGGCCGATCATCCGCTGGTGGGTGAGGCGAAAATCGTTGGCATGATGGCGTCGATCGCGTTGACCCCAGACAAGGCCAGCCGCGCCAAGTTCGCATCCGAACCGGGCACCGTGGGCTATATTTGCCGCGACCGTTGTTTTGCCAATAACCTGATCATGCGTCATGTGGGCGACCGGATGATTATCTCACCGCCCCTGATCCTGACCCCGGCAGACATCGATGAGATGTTTGTGCGGATCCACAAGTCATTGGATGAAGCGCAAGCCGAGATTATTGCACAGGGTTTAATGAAAGCGGCGTCTTAATCGGCGCGGTCGGGAACACGGTAAAGGCGGCTAGAATGGCCGCCTTTTGTTTTTTGGGCTTGGCCAGATGATACTGTCCAGTTTAGCCCTTGTTAGACATTCCTTATTCTCGGAACGTTAGGATCCTTTGTGTCGCTGAGCCAAGACCTCGAACCCATTCTGGACGTTGTGAAACGAACCGACCCAAGCTTTGCGACGGTCGATCCAAGAAAGATCGACGCCAATATCGAAGCTGCGCGAAAACACGCGTCTCAGAATGCGCGAGAGCAGTTCTTGCTTTCGGCAATGCGCCTCTTAGCCCTTTCCGGCAACGGCCACACACGCCTGATCCCGAACGACGCGATCTCAGTCCTGCCGCTGCGATTTGTGAGCTTTGGGAGATCGGTTTTTCTAACCAAAACCTTTACGCCACTTGCGGAACTTGCGCCCAGTAAGCTGCTCGGCGTTAACGGTACACCTGTAGAAAAGATCGAACGCGCGGCAGCCTCTCTTCTGTCAGGAACACCGCAACGAAAGCGTGTAATTGGACCTTTGATATTTGCCTGGCCAGCAGCGTTGGCCGAACTGGGTTTCGCACCATTCGACCATGAGACACAGTATCACCTTCAAGGCGCTGACGGGCGCAGACACTCAGTAAGTGTGGCGAACGGCGATACTGTTCTGGCGTCAGAAATGTATCCACGGAACGAACACGGCAAAGTCGATCCCCTAAGGAATGACAAAGGGTTCGTGGAAATCCACGACTGTTCTGAAAATGGTCTCGCTTTGAAGCTGCCAAGTTTCTTCGATCCCAGTGAAAGCGCGCTTGCCGAAGCAATCGATAAAGCCGCCACACAGGTTCGGGCCCGCCGCGACAATTTCCTTGTCATCGATGTTCGGAGCAACACCGGGGGCGACTTTTTGGCAACCATGCCTCTGATCGATGCAATCACCGAAAGTACCCAGCGGTGCGGATGTGCGGTGTTGGTGGACAAATTCACCTTTTCTGCAGCAATCGTCTTTGTCGCGATCCTCAGGTATCGGCTTGGGTACAAGCTGACGATCGTCGGTGAAGAAATGGGCGACGGGCTCAAGTTCTTTGCGGAAGGCGGCTTGATCGAATTGCCGAACAGCGGCGCCGTTGTTCGATACTCAACTGCGCTTCACGATTGGGAAACCGGAACGACGGATCAAACGACGCCGTCTGACATCGCCCGTCAGCTCGTGCCTGTCCATAGGCTTGCAATTGATCGGGAATGGTTTTCGACACCGTTTGACACAACGCCTGAGGACACTGCCTACAACAGGCTGGTTGAAGAATTGGCTTAACGCAGTTGCGTCGCGCACAACCGGCTCAAGCAAACATAGACGGCCCGCTACTCGGTCACCTCAACCGATCCAACAGTTTCACAGTCGGATACCCGTCCGGGCGCAACCCCTGTGCCAGCTGATAGGCCCGCACGGCGTTGATCGTATTTGGTCCGGTACGCCCATCAATGCCCTTTGTGTCGAACCCGGCTTCGGTCAGGCGGGTTTGCAGTTCCTTTTTCTCGGAAAAACTCAACACCCGGTCCGCGCGCGGCCAGTTGGATTGAAACGACACGCCTCCGGCAAGTCGGTCAGACAGATGCCCGATACCGATCACATAGGCGTCGGCCCCGTTATACGCTTCGATCACACTGAAATTGTCAAAGATCATCAAGGCAACGCCCTGCCCTCCGGCCGGAAGCAGGATCGCCGCCCGACCGTGGTCTGGAACAGCGTTGCCATCGGTTCCCACAACACCCTGTGCAGCCCATTCGGACGGCATCCGGGTGAAGTCTCGCCGGGCCGAAGCGTAGTCAAAGCCTGCGGGCAACTGCACCTCAACCCCCCAAGGTTGCCCCTTGGTCCAGCCGTGTTGTGCCAGATACGACGCCGCCGAGGCCAGCGCATCCGTTGGATCGTCTGACCAGATGTCGCGACGGCCATCTCCGTCAAAGTCGACCGCATGATCAAGATACGAGGTCGGCATGAATTGCGTGTGGCCCATCGCCCCCGCCCAACTGCCCAACATGTTTGCAGCGCTGACATCACCTGCCTGCACGATCTGCAGGGCAGCGATCAACTGGGCTTCGAAGAACTGAGCACGCCGTGCGTCAAAGGCCAGTGTCGCCAGAGACCTGAGCGTGCGGCTACTGCCACGATAGGACCCAAACGAGGTTTCCAGCCCCCAGATTGCCGTTACAACCTCTTTCTCGACACCATATTCAGCCTCAATCTGCTTCAGCACCTGCCGGTGCCGTTGCATGGCGGCACGCCCGTTTGACAATCGCGTGTCCGAAACCGCCGAATCCAAATAAGCCCAAATCGGCTTCGAGAATTCGGCCTGATTTCGATCCCGCGCAATGATGTCTTCGTCAAAGGTTATATCCGAAAACACCTGAGACAGCGTCCGTTGCGATATTCCCTGCTGCCGCGCCCTATCCTGAAACGCGCTCAGCCAGACCTGAAACCGTGCTGCCGCTGCTGCAGAAACCTGCAGCGCCTCGATCGATGGTCGCGGAACGGGTCGAAGCGAAACAGCCAAGTCTGCCGAAGCCAGCTGTATCGTTTCGCCAAGAGCATCACTGCCCGACCATTTTCCAGTGTCTGTTGTGTCCGCCTGCACCATGGATGCCCATAATGCGACGGTCATGACGCCGCCTACGCATTTATGCATACCGATTTTTCCTGATTACTGCTCAACCCTAAGGTAGCGCAAAATCGGCAAATCACAAAGCGCTCAGGCACCTGTCTCGCAGTCTTGTGCTTCCCGGTCGGCGCGGATGCGAGCCAGCACATCGCGCAGCATCGGCACCCGGTTTGGCCTAAAGCTTTGATCCGTCACGCACATATCCTGCATCCGGTCCAGGCGAAAAACGCGAAAATCCTGCCTCAGATGGCACCAGCTGAGCAACACATTCGAGCGGTCCATATAGACGATGCTAAGCGGATCCACGCGCCGACGCGTGGCCTCTCCCTTTGCGTCGGTATACGAAAACTCTACCGTGCGCTCGTCCCAGGCTGCCTGCCGCAGGGTTGAAGCGTCTATCGTCGGTGCCGGAGGACGATTAAATCGGGTGGCCGCCAGAATTGCGTGACTCAGCCTGTGCGACTGACGCGGTGGCAAGCGGCCCTGCAACTTTCGCAGTGCGGCACTGGCGGCATCCGCCAAGGCCGGGTCACCAATAACCTGTACTTCGCGCAGGCCCAGAACCAGCGCCTCAAGCTCATCATCGGTGAAACCCAGCGGGGGCAATGTTGCATCCTCGATCAGGGTAAACCCAAACCCCGCTTCGCCGTCGATAACGGCCCCCAGACCACGTAGCGCATCGATATCGCGATGGATCGTCCGGGCAGACACATCCAGATCCTGCGCCAGTTGCGCCGAGGTTTTCGGCGACGGGCCAGAACGCAGGGCCTGCATCAATTGGAACAGTCGTGCTGTGCGAGACATGATACACCCTAGCTTAAACCTGATGTCAGTAACTGTCATCAGTGCCGACTAGGTATCAAGCATCCCCTTAGACGGAGCAAAGTGATGCTGACCCTTCTCACCTATCCTTCTGCCTTCGGCCTGTTCAGTGCCAGCCCGTTCTGCGTCAAAACGGCTTTAATGCTGCAACATTCCGGCCAGAAATGGCAGCGCTCTGACATGCTTGATCCCCGAAAGATGCCGCACCAGAAACTACCCGTTCTGCGCACGCCCGATCGGCTGATCCCCGACAGTGACCTGATCCGTGACTGGCTGGAACAAGACCAGGGTGCGGATTTCGATCATGGGCTTACAGATGTTGAAAAAGCGCAATCCCGCGCTTTGGTCAGGATGGCCGAAGAACATCTGTATTTTCACATCGTTCTGGATCGTTGGGGCAATGACGACGTATGGCCGATCCTGCGTGAAACCTTCTTTACCGGGATACCGGCCCTGATCCGCAAGCCGGCGTCCAACGCAATCCGAAAGTCTGTTCTGAAGGGGATCACGTCTCAAGGGATTGGGCGGTTTTCGCTGTCCGAACGGTTGGACAGGGTTGAACGCGATCTCGAGGCGATCTCGGCCTATCTTTGGCAATCCTCCTTCCTGCTGGGGGATCAGCCGACGTCTGCGGACATGAGCGTCGGTCCAATGCTAGCTGCAATGCGCGCAACGCCTGCGGATACCCCGCTGACCCGGCGCATCAAACAGGATAATGTGTTGAACAGTTACGTGGACCGGATGGAACAGGCGATACCCGTTTGAAACCTTTTGATAACCCTAAAGTCGCCGCAGCATTAGAGGCCCTGGCACCGCCCGCGCGCGCAGGGGCCCTTGCGCTGCGTGACCTGATCATTGGCACGGCAACAACTCTGCCCGCCGCCAACCCGCTGCGAGAGGAGCTGCGCTGGGGCCAACCTGCGTACCTGGCGCCCAAAGGATCAACGATCCGGCTGGGGGCACACAAGTCGGCCAATTTCGCACTGTTCGTGCATTGTCAAAGCCGATTGATGGGTGACTTCACTTCAGCCTTCCCGAATGAAGATCGCATTGACGGAACCCGCGCCGTTCTGTTCGACGACCCGCATCAGATAGATCCGAACCGCCACGGGTGGCTGATCGCCCGGGCGCTGACCTATCACCTCTGACGGCGCTTGCGTTCCACCTTGCGTTTGATCTTGTCCTTCTTGCGCTTGGTGCTGACAGCCTTTCGGCGGGTCGCCCGCTTGGAATGACCCCGTCCGCGCGGCAACGCCTGATCGTCAATCGACAAAAGTTCCAGTTCCAGACCGCCAGTAACAGGTGTTGCTTCGGTCAAGCGCACTGTGACACGCTGACCGATGGCGATGATCAGGCCGGTGTCCGACCCCATTAGTGTCCCGGCCTCGCGGTCAAAATGAAAGAACTCACGCCCAAGCGAACGCACAGGTACTAGCCCGTCCGCGCCGGTCTCGTCCATCTTCACGAAGGCCCCGAACCGGGCGATGCCGCTGATCCGACCAGAGAACTCATTGCCCACCCGCTCGCTTAGATAGGCTGCCAGATAGCGGTCAGTTGTGTCCCGCTCGGCCATCATCGAGCGGCGCTCGGTGTCCGAAATGTGCGTGGCTGTCTCGTCCAAGCGCATAATTTCATCCTCGGTCAGCCCGTCCTTGCCCCAGCCATGAGCCGAGATCAACGCGCGATGCACGATCAGGTCGGCATAGCGGCGGATGGGTGAGGTGAAATGTGCATAGTTGTGCAGAGCCAACCCGAAATGTCCGAAGTTTTCAGGGTTATAATAAGCCTGCGCCATCGACCGCAGAGTGGTAAGGTTGATGAGTTCCGCGTCCTCTGTCCCCGCAGCTGCGTTCAGCAATGCGTTCAGATGCCGGGTCTGCAATACCTGCCCCTTGGCCAGGTTCAAACCCGCCGCCTGTGCTGTTTCCCGCAAGCTTTCCAGCTTCTCAGGCGCGGGTTCCTCGTGCACACGGAACAACAGCGGGCGGCGTTTGGCAATCAGGGTTTCAGCAGCGGCGACATTGGCGAGGATCATGAACTCCTCGATCAGCTTATGGGCGTCCAGCCGGTCGCGGAACGCCACGCTCGTCACTTCCCCGGTTTCGGACAGGACGATCTTGCGTTCGGGCAGATCCAGTTCCAGCGGCTGCCGCACCGCACGGGCCTTTTTCAGGGCGGCGTACGCGGCATAGAGCGGTTTCAGCACCGGCTCCAGCAACGGCCCGGTGCGGTCATTCGGGGTGCCGTCAATGGCCTCTTGTACTTCTGTGTAATTCAGCGAGGCCGCCGACCGCATCAGACCACGTACAAACCTGTGCCCAATCTTGTTCCCATCCGCATCGATCTGCATTCGCACAGCGATACAGGCACGCGGCACCCCTTCGTGCAGGGAACACAAATCGCCCGACAAGCGATCCGGCAGCATCGGAACCACACGATCCGGGAAATAGCTGGAGTTACCTCGCTTTCGCGCCTCACGATCCAGGGCCGTTCCGGGCTGCACATAAGCGGCGACATCGGCTATGGCGACCCAGATCACGTGCCCGCCGGGGTTCTTGGGATCGTCGTCGGCATGAGCATAGCATGCATCGTCATGATCCCGCGCATCCGAGGGGTCGATGGTCAACAGCGGCATATCCCGCAGGTCTTCGCGGCCTTTCAAACCAACAGGCTTGGCCTTGTCAGCCTCATCGATCACTTTGTCGGGGAAATCGTCCGGGATGCCATGCTGATGAATCGCGATCAGTGACACCGCCTTGGGCGCGGTCGGATCACCCAAGCGTTCGACAATGCGCGCCCGCGGCAGACCCATGCGGTTTTTAGGTCCCGCCTGTTCAGCTTCGACCAACTCGCCGTCTTTGGCGCCCAAAACCGCGCCTTCAGGCACCAGCCATTCAGAAGAGCTTGCCTTGTCGATGGGCACAATCCGCCCGCCCTCGGCCCCCTTGCGGAAGATACCGACGATCTTGCGCGGATTAGTACCGATGCGGCGGATCAGGCGGGCCTCGTAATTGTGATCTTCTTCATGCACCACAGTCAGGCGGGCCAGAATTCGGTCGCCTTCACCTAATGCCGGATCGCTTGCGCGGGTGATCAGCAGAACGATGGGCTCGACACCTTCGCCATGCCATTCCAGAGGACGCGCGAACAGGTCACCATCCTCATTCGGGACCTTCACCTGCAACACACTGACCGGCGGCAGGCGATCCGGGTCACGATAGCTGCGCTTGCGCTTTTCCAGATGCCCTTCTGCCTCAAGCTCTTTGAGAATGCGCTTGAGATCGATCCGATCCGCGCCCTTGATGCCAAAGGCTTTGGCGATATCGCGTTTCGACGTCAGGGTTGGGTTCGCCGAGATCCAGTCAAGGACCTCCTGCTTGGTGGGGATGCGAGTCATATCTTCGGCCTATCACGCGTTTGCGACCGCGTCATGATCAAAAAACTTCAGGCTTTCAGATCGGCCACCGTATCCACATCGCGCAGGTGATCCAGCAACGAGACCCGCGTGCCGGGAACCGTGGCCAACGTGTCCGACAAAGCGTGTTCCGTCGACCAGCGCACATTGCGAAACAAACCCGTCGGCAGAGCAGCGTAACGTTGCGCGCCGACCAGCCAGTAACCGCCATCCGGTGCAGGGCCAAACACCATTTGAGACCGCCCTAGCGCATCAAAAGCACCGGCAATATGCTTGCGCGTAATCCCCGGAATATCGGCACCGATCAGGCAAACCGGGCCTTTGGGCATGCCCCGCAGCATGCGACCCATTCGGTGTCCAAGATCACCACGCCCCTGTCCCGCGCGCGGCAGGTCAGCTGGCCAGATACGGCTGGTCAGACCCTCGGCATCTGGCGCCACGGCAAGGACGATTTGCCAACGCGGATCACGCAGCCGACGGATCAAAGACCGGGTCTGATGCCGGAACCACCAGGCCGCACCAACCATGCCGATATCACGCCCCAGCCGCGTTTTCACACGACCAGGACGCGGCTCTTTCACCATGATCACCAATGTGCGCTGCATGGCTTAGGCAAAATAGTCCTTCAGGATACGCATATAGATCGCCTTGAGCTGTTCGATCTGGGCCACTTCAACGCATTCATCCACCTGGTGCATGGTGCGCCCGACCAGCCCGAACTCGACCACCGGGCAGTGGTTTTTGACGAAACGCGCATCCGATGTGCCCCCTGTTGTCGACAACTCGGGCGTGACACCGGTTTCCGCTTCGACCGCTTTGGCCACCAGATCAGACAGTGGCCCCGGCGGGGTCAGAAAGCTTTCGCCGGAAATCTTGATTTTCACGTCCACCTTAACGCCATACTCGGCAGCCACATGATCGGCCTCTGATCGCAACCAATCGCTTAGGCTTGCACCGGAATGCAGTTCGTTGAAACGGATATTCACCGCGCCGCTGCACCGGGCTGGGATCACGTTGGTGGCAGCGTTCCCGGTGTCGATCGTAACAACTGCCAATGTAGAGGCGTCGAAGTGGTCCGTGCCCTGATCCAGCTCGTGACTTGCCAGCCGATCCATCAGCCGCGCAATCGCAGGTAAAGGGTTCTTGGCCCGATGCGGATAGGCCGAATGCCCCTGAACGCCGGTGATCTGAAACCATGCCGTCATCGAGCCACGACGGCCGATCTTCATCATCTCGCCCATCGTGTTCGGGCATGTGGGCTCACCGACCAGACAGACCGACATGCGCTCATCCGCGCTGCTCATGTAGTCAAGTAAGGCGGTGGTGCCGTCCAGCGCATCACCTTCTTCATCACCCGTGATGGTCAGGATGATGGCCCCGTCCGGCGGCGTGTCGCGCACGAAATCCACCGCGGCGGCGGCAAAGGCCGCAACGCCTGATTTCATATCGGTAGTGCCGCGCCCGTACATCACACCATCCCGCACCTCGGCCCCGAAAGGCGGCATCGTCCAGGCCGCTTCGTCGCCTGTCGGAACAACATCGGTATGGCCGTTGAACCCAAAGCTGCGCGCATGGCCTTTCTGGCCCCACCGAGCGAACAGGTTACTGATGCCCCCACGGTCGACGCGCGTGCATTCAAAGCCCGCATCCGACAGAACCGACCCAAGCAATTCAAGCGCTCCACCCTCTTCAGGTGTGACCGATGGGCAACGGATCAGGTCGGCTGTCAATTGAACGGGGTCGGTCATGCAGGGGCCTCAGAAACTACGTCTTTTGCGGGTTCGCGCACAGATTCAACGAATTGGCCGGTTTTCCAACCCCAATCGACAAAAAAATCGATCACCTGAATGCAAAGGTGTCAAAGCGACACCCCAACCCCTTATGACAATTTACCCAGCGACCACCTTGCCGTGCGCCGCACAATCGCGTTACAGGGCCGCGAAACAGGTGAATTGAATATGAAGCGCGCTTTATACGCTCTGATCTGCCTGACTTTCGCCGTCATCGCACAGCAGAGCCTGGCACAGTCCCTTTCTGTCACAACCGTGACCCGCCCTCCGTTTTCCTATGTCGAAGACGGGGCCGAAACGGGTTTCTCGATGGACTTGCTGGCTGCACTGGCTGAGTCCCTGAATTGGGATTACACCGTCAACCGCGTGGATGCCTTTGCAGACATGCTGGGCGCTGTGCAGGATGGGTCTGCTGACCTTGCCATCGCCAATATCTCGATCACGGCGATGCGTGAAACGCAAATGGATTTCAGCCAGCCGATCTTTGAGGCCGGGCTGCAGATCATGGTGCCGTCAGACGCAGTGCGCCAGCCTTCCTTGGTACAGGCACTGCTGTCCAAAGAACTCTTCATCGCTATCGGTCTGGCCTTTGCCATTCTCCTTGGCGGCGGCATGTTGATGTGGAGCTTTGAGCGCCGCGCCCAACCCTATTTTGACCGCAAACTGAACGAAGCCTGGTTTCCATCGTTCTGGTGGGCGCTGAACCTGGTTGTGAATGGCGGCTTCGAGGAACGTATGCCCCGTACCCCGTTTGGGCGAATGTTGGGGGTTGTGCTGGTTGTATCGTCATTGTTCATCGTATCGGTCTTTACCGCACGCATCACCTCGGTCATGACGGTGGACGCGATTACCGGTAGTGTAAACTCGGTTAACGATCTCTACGGTAAAAATGTCGGCACCATTTCCAACTCGACCGCGGCAAGTTTTCTAAACCGGCGTGAGATCGAATTCACCGGCTATCCCGGACTGGAGCAGATGCTGGACGCCTTCAAGGCCGAGGAACTTGACGCGGTCGTGTTTGACGCGCCTGTTCTGTCCTATTTCGCCTCGCATGAGGGGCGGCGGATCGCGTCCATGACAGGTGGCATCTTCCTGCGCGAAAACTATGGCGTCGCCTTCCCGACAGGCTCACCGCTGGTCGAGGATGTCAATCAGGCCCTGCTGGCACTGCGCGAAGACGGAACCTATGACGAAATTTATCGCAAATGGTTCGGGATGCGGAACTAGGCTTCTGCCTCGTCTCCAAAAAACGGCGTCATCTGCGCAACGATTACAGCATTTTCGTCCAGCGCGCGCTGCATTAGGGCACGTTCGTCCGGTTCGATATCGTGACCCTGCGCCTCGCGTTCGGCTAGTGTGCCATACCCGGTGACGTCCAACGGTGCCGTGTCGGCCTGCTTCAGTATCGCTACCGTTTCGCGCACGGCCTCGGCCTCGTCGACGCCACTGGCATAGCAGATCAACGCCGCGCCGGTCGCCCCTTCGGGCAGCCCGTCACCATCCTTGCGGCCGATCTGGACCAGAAGAGTATAAACTTGCTGACGCGAAGGTTTCTTTTGCTTTTCCATGCGCAGGGCCATAGCTGCGTGCCCGCCGACGGTCAAGAAGCCCGGAATTGCAGACGGGCAATCTGGCGTCCATAGTACCGGTAAACAGCCGAACCATGACAACACAGGACAATTTCATGACCTATCCCGATTTCATCACAGCCTTTCCCAGCCTTGATGTCCCGTTCCCGGAAGACGTCGTTCAAACCGCCGTGATACGGTCGGATGCAGGATTGGTCGCGTTTTTCACGTTTCTCAAGGACTTCGAACTGCCTGCACATGCCCACAAAGCCCAATGGGGAACGGTAATTGAAGGCGAAGTTGAACTGACTATCGGTGCAGAGACCAAAACATACCGCCCGGGCGACAGCTATTCGATCCCATCGGGGGTCGAACATGGCGGTAAGATCAAGGCGGGTACTCGGGTGATCGACGTTTTTGAAGAACCGGACCGCTATCCGATCAAAGTCTGAATCACAAAAAAAGGGCTGCTGCAAAAGCGACAGCCCTTCATTGATGTTTTGGCGGTTTTAGTCGCGCAGCAGCTCGTTGATGCCTGTTTTTGAGCGGGTCTTTTCATCCACCCGCTTCACGATCACGGCGCAGTACAGGCTGATGTTATTCTTCGAAGGCATCGAACCGGCAACGACCACCGAATAGGGCGGCACTTCGCCATAGGTGACTTCACCAGTTTCACGGTCGACGATCTTGGTGGATTTGCCGATGAACACGCCCATGCCCAGAACCGAACCTTCGCGGACGATACAACCTTCGACCACTTCCGAACGTGCACCGATAAAGCAGTTGTCCTCGATGATGGTCGGGCCAGCTTGCATCGGCTCCAGCACGCCGCCAATGCCGACACCACCGGACAGATGAACGTTTTTGCCAATCTGCGCGCAGGATCCGACCGTGGCCCATGTATCAACCATGGTGCCTTCGTCGACATAAGCGCCCAGGTTCACAAAAGACGGCATCAGAACGGCGCCAGGCGCGATATAAGCAGACTTGCGGACAACGCAGTTCGGAACGGCGCGGAACCCGGCTGCTTGCCATTGGCTTGCGTCCCAACCGGCGAACTTGCTGTCCACCTTGTCCCACCAGCCGCCAGCCTGCGGACCACCGGACTGGATTTCCATATCCTTGATGCGGAAGCCCAACAGAACCGCTTTCTTGGCCCACTGGTTCACATGCCAGTCGCCATTCTCAAGCTTTTCCGCAACGCGCAGCGACCCGCTGTCCAGCGCGTTCAGCGTATCCTCGATCGCTTCACGCTGTTCGCCGGTGGTGGCGGGCGTGATTGTGTCGCGCGCCTCCCAGGCGGCTTCGATGGCGGCTTCCAGTTGCGCGTTGGACATGGGGCGTCTCCCTACAGAATCTGTTCGTGTCGGTTTGGCCTATACGCAAGTGGAACCCATGGCGCAATGCGACGAACACAGGTCATTTTGCGTCTGAAAGGTCTGGAATCAGCTGGCGCGGCGGATATGGCGGGTTAGGATACCTTTTGCAGTGCTTAGGTCCTTGCGCTTGAGGGCCTGAACAAGTGCCGCATGATCCTTGTCCACCTGTTGCACCCATTTTGACCGCCAATGCGCAAACAGATGACGGGCGCTTGCGATGTGCAGATCGTCGATGGCGTGTAAAAGCCGGGGCAAGCCGCACGGCGTCAAAATGGCGCGATGGAAGGCTCGGTTCAAGGCTTCCCATTGCGGCATAGTCTGCGCCTCATCACAGGCGATGCGTGCGTGATCGATCTTGTCCAACGCGACCGGAGACATGTTCTGCACCGATTGCTGCAACGCCAGGGTTTCCAGCGCCACGCGCATTTCGATCACCTCGCGCACCTCAGCCGGGTCCAGCGCAGTGACGCGCATCCCGCGGCGAGGCTCATGCAGGGCCAACCCGTGTGCTTCGAGCCGCAACAAGGCTTCACGTACAGGGACATGGCTGGTGTCAAACTGGCGGGCAATATGGTCCTGCCGCAGCTTTTCCCCGGCCTCAAGCTCTCCGGTGATGATTTGCTGGCTCAGGCTTTGATAGATCGTGTCGGAAATCGTAGCGGACATGGATTATAGATAAAATCCGCCCTACCCGTTCACAAGCCGATAATTCACCCTGCAAACGGGTCCGGTGCAATATTTGCGCCGCACAGCAGAACGGCAACACGCTCATCCGGTTCGGGCTGGTAGACACCCGACGTCAATGCTGCGAGGGCTGCTGCGCCTGCGGGCTCCACCAAAATGCGGTGGTTCCGCCAAAGCGCCTTTTGCGCATCCGCTATCGCGTCGTCCGACACCAGAACCGAGCTCATCCCCTGCGCCAGATCGAAACAGATCTGTCCGATCCGCCGCGCACCCAGAGCATTGGCTGCAATTCCCGAGACCGAGACATCCACCGGCTCACCCGCCTGTAAGGCAGCGTTCAAGGCGCAAGAGGTTTCAGGTTCGACCGCCACAACCTTGCGCGCGCTGTCAAACCACGCCAGGGCACCGGCAATCAGACCGCCGCCACCGACCGCAACCAGAACCGTATCGGCCTGCAATCCCTGAGCATCCCATTCGGCAAAACAAGTCCCTTGCCCTGCCACTGTAGCCGGTGCGTCATAGGCGTGAATTTGCATGGCGCCCGTAGCCGCCTCATGCTCCTGCGCCGCGGTCAGCGCGTTGGCGTATTCGCCAGATACAACACTCAAGTCTGCGCCAGTTTGCCGGATCAACGCTATTTTCGACGGGCCTGCCAGTTCTGGCACGAATATCTTGGCGGGATAGCCCAACGTCTGCGCGGCATACGCCGCCGCCGCACCATGATTGCCACCAGACGCCGCAACCAAACCGGCTTGTGGCACCTCCATGCTGAGCAGCGTGTTGAACGCCCCCCGCGCCTTGAAACTGCCAGTGTGCTGCATGTGCTCCAGCTTCAGCTCGATCGGATAGCCCGGAATGCGGCTTTCCATCACTGGGGTCACTTGTGCATATCCGGCGATACGGTCGCGGGCTTTTGAAATTTCACTTTTCCAATTCATTCTTGTCTTTCCGTGACTGGCGCTCTGATCGCGAACCCTATAGCTGTTTGTCAAACACGCAAGCAGGGATCGATCACCTATGAGAGAAGACCGCCACAACCCGTTCCGCGACGCGCAGACCGACCGCTCGACCGCGAGTGAGGTTCCGGACACGCCGCAGACGCGTTCACCTGCCTATCGCCTTGCCTTTGCCGATGACGAATTCCTGTGCCGGGACGAATTGCGCCCGGTGCGTCTGCAACTGGAATTGCTGAAGCCCGAGATGATCATGACCGAGCGCGACATCACCTCGACCATTGTGATGTTCGGCGGCGCGCGCATTCCGGAACCGTCGCAGAAACACACCGCTCGAACAGAGACTTTGGCCGGGTTGTCACAATATTACGATGAGGCGCGTGAGTTCTCGCGGCTAATGACCGAAAAGTCAAACGAAACCGGATGCCGTGAGAACGTCATCGTCACCGGCGGTGGTCCCGGTGTGATGGAGGCCGGAAACCGTGGCGCGCAGGACGCGGGTGGGTGTTCGATCGGCTTGAATATCGTGCTGCCGCATGAACAGGCGCCGAACCTCTATGTGACGCCGGACCTCAGCTTCAACTTCCATTACTTTGCCATTCGCAAGATGCATTTCCTGATGCGCGCCCGCGCCATCACCATCTTCCCCGGCGGTTTTGGCACCATGGATGAACTGTTCGAATCCCTGACCCTGATCCAGACCGGGCGGATGGACCGCGTGCCCTTCCTGCTGTTTGGCCGCGAATTCTGGGAAAAGGTCATCAATTGGGAAGCGCTGGCCGATGCCGGCACCATCTCGGACGAAGACCTCGACCTGTTCCGCTTTGTCGACACTGCGCAAGAGGCGGTCGAGATCATCGAGAACTGGGAACCCGCCCCGCCCCGCGACGAAATTCCGGGGCGCTGAGCTATGGCTTCTAAAACCGGAGAGATGCTGCACCTGCGCGGCAACGCGTTGAACGCCGGTGAGCCGGTAACCCTGCCGCTGACCCAAAGCAGCATGTACCACCTGCCCGGCGTGACAGAAGGTTTGCGCACCTATGGCCGCGTCGACAACCCAACCTGGGAGCATCTGGAACATGTTCTGGCCCATCTGGAGGACGCACCCTGCCTGACATTCCCTTCGGGGATGGCAGCGATCTCGGCAGCGTTGTTCGCGACCCTCAAGGCCGGATCACGCCTGCTGATCCCGTCGGACGGGTACTACGTGACACGCCTGCTGGCCAATCGTTTCCTTTCACGTCTGGACGTGACCGTTGAGGAACGACCCACTACCGCCTTTACCAACGGCGGTTTTGGTGGGTTCGATGTTGTCTTTGTAGAAAGCCCCTCGAACCCCGGTTTGGATATGATCGATCTGGCAGTGGTTGCCGAACAGGTGCGCGCCGCCGGGGGAGTGACCATTGCCGACAACACGACGATGACCCCGCTGGGTCAACGCCCACTGGAACTGGGCATTGATGTGGTTGTCTCGTCAGATACCAAGGCGATGGGCGGGCATTCCGACATGCTGATGGGCCATGTGGCCTGCCGCAACAACGATATCATGGAACGGGTCGAGGAATGGCGAAAAGTGTCCGGATCAATCCCCGGACCGCATGAGGCGTGGCTGCTGCATCGCGGGCTGGAAACGCTGGATGTACGCTTCGACCGCATGTGTAGCTCGGCACAGGTATTAGCGGTACAATTGGCGGCACACCCCGCAGTGAAACAGGTCCGCTATCCAGGTCTGCCGGGCGATCCATCCCACAAGCTGGCGCAGGCACAGACGGCGCGCTTCGGGTTTCTGCTGTCCCTGACACTGGAAAGTGAAGAGAAAGCCGAAGCCTTCATCAACGATTGCCCTCTTCTTCGCCCCGCCACTTCTTTCGGAGGGGTCCACAGTTCAGCCGAACGTCGCGCGCGCTGGGGCGACGATGTCGATCCCGCCTTCATCCGCCTGTCCGTCGGATGCGAACCTGTAGAAGAACTGTGGCAAGCCATCGAGGCCAGCTTGAACGCGCTGTGATTACTTCTTGGTTTCGCGCAGCTCTTTGAACACGTAGATCGGCAGCACAACGCTGGCGATCAGCGCCCCCAGCCAGACCAACAGCGTTGCTCCCAACAGGTTCGCAACCCCACCTACGGTCAGCCCAGCGGTTATCAGATCAGTCACCAACAGGCCCACAAAGGTCACTATCAAAGCAATCCCGCCCTTCAGCGCAGGCGCTTTCTTTTCACCCAGCTTCAGGATCAGGGGTTCGGCAATCAGCTGCACCACGGTGAAGACGATTACAACGACGATGAAAGAGATCGGCTTGATCGCAAATCCTGACAGTATCAGCGAGGCAAGCAACAACCCAATGGCATTCCCCGCCAGCAAGGCCAAAGCCGATTTTATTCTACGCGACATGTGACGATCTCCGTCAATCAACAATTAGAAGCATGCAGATGTTAACAGACCTGCAGGATTTTACGAGGCAATTCAATCGCCTCTTCCTTTTGACCCGTTGAAATCGCATGGTAGAAGACATTCATCAAGATCAGACCTGTCCCTGAACCATGAGTGTGAGATGAGCGACGATCCCTATTCCGTTCTTGGCGTGGCCAAAGACGCCAGCGCCGCCGAGATCAAGAAAGCCTATCGGCGCATTGCCAAAGAATGCCATCCGGACCTAAAGCCCGGCGATGCTGAGGCTGAGGCAAAGTTCAAAGCCGCTGCAGCTGCATATGACTTGCTGAAAGACCCGGAAACCCGTGCCCGTTATGACAATGGCGAGATCGACGCATCGGGGCAGGAACGTCCGCAACAACAGTACTACCGTGAATATGCTGAAGCCGCTGGAAACCCCTATCGCGGACGTCAGGCAGACCCGGACGACATGTCCGACATCTTCGCCGAGTTCATGAGGGGCCGTGGTGGGTTTGGCGGCCAGCGCGGCCATGAGTTTCACGCGCCGGGGCACAACCTGAACTATTCGCTGCAGATCAGCTTTCTGGATGCCGTGTTCGGCGCCAGTCAGAAACTGACCCTGCCGGACGGCGACCGGATCCAAGTCAAAATCCCCGCAGGTATAACCGATGGTCAAACCATCCGCCTGCGGGGCAAAGGGGCACCGGGATATGGTGAAGGCCCTCCAGGCGATGCTCTGGTAACTGTTTCGGTGGCCAGTCATCCGGTGTTTGATCGTCAGGGCGACGACATTCACATCAAGCTGCCCATCACCATTGATGAGGCGATTCTGGGTGGCAAAGTACCGGCCCCTACGATTGATGGCGGCGTGAATGTCAGCGTCCCGGCAGGCACAAGCAGTGGTAAAACCCTGCGATTGCGGGGCAAGGGTGTCAAAAAACGCGGCTCGTCCGAGCGTGGGGATCAGTTGATCGAACTGACCGTCTCGATGCCCGACACAATCGATGACGATCTGAAACAGTTCATGGAGACCTGGCGCGAGACGCACAGCTACGACCCGCGGAAAGGAATGCCGTCATGACCTTGACCGAGAAGGAACTGATCGAAACCGTAGCCCGACTGACCTCGGACCGACTGACCGAGTATCTGGCGGCAGAGATTGTGATCCCCGAACAATCAGACCAAGGGCTGATCTATCACAGTATCGACGTCGCCCGTCTGGAACTGGCCTGCGAGTTGCACGAACAGTACGACATGGAGGCGGATGCGCTGTCGATGATGATCTCACTGATTGATCAGATGCACGGGCTGCGGGCCGAACTGCGCGAGGTTCTGAACGCGGTCGAGGCTCAACCCGAACCGGTGCGTCAGCAGCTGGTTGAAGTGATCGGCACAGCGCGGTTCCGTCGCAGATAACGGGGTTTTGGACTCGGCCTATTTGGCGTAGAAGGCCGCCTTGATCCTTTGCCAGGTGGCCAAATGACCCAGTCCCGATCCGAATTGCTGATGCCCGCGGGTAATCTGCGCAAGTTGAAACTCGCCATCCTTTACGGCGCAGACGCGGTGTATCTGGGCACACCCGATATGTCGTTGCGCACGAAATCCGAGTTCTCGCTGGAAGAGGTGATCGAAGGGGTTGAGTTCTGCCACAGCCATGGCCGACGCGCCTATCTGACGCTGAACCTGTTTTCGCATAACAAAGACATCCCGAAACTGGATGAATACATCGACACGGTGCGCAAGGTGCAGCCCGACGGGTTGATCATCGCCGATCCCGGTGTGTTCCAATATGTCCGCGAACGCGCACCCGAACTGCCGCTGCATATCTCGACCCAGGCCAATATCTGTTCCTGGCTGTCGGTGAAGTTCTGGCAGGATCAGGGTGCGGAACTGGTGGTTCTGGCGCGCGAAGTTTCGTACCCCGAGCTTGTGGAAATCCGCGAGAAATGCCCTGACATCAAGCTTGAGGCTTTTGTTCATGGTGCCATGTGCATGACCTATTCCGGTCGTTGCCTGCTGTCGAACTTCATGGCCGAACGCGGTGCAAACCAGGGCAATTGCGCCAATTCCTGCCGTTGGAACTATGGTCTGAAGCTGCGTCTGAAGGACGGCACACATCAGGAACTGCGCATCACCGACGAAAACGCCGATCTGTTTGAATTCCTGCTGGAAGAAGGCTGCCGCCCCGGTGATTTGATGCCAATCGAAGAAGATGATCGCGGGTCATATATCCTGAACTCGCGCGATCTGTGTATCATGCCGAAGCTGGATGAATACCTGAAGATCGGTGTCGACAGCCTCAAGGTCGAAGGGCGCGGCAAGTCGGAGTATTACGCTGCCATCGTCGCGCGGGCGTATCGGATGGCCATCGACGACTACAACGCCGACCCCGAGAACTGGGACCCGAAGCCCTACATGCGCGAACTCGAAACCGTCGGAAACCGAGGCTACACGCTGGCCTTCCACGAAGGGCGTCTGACCAATTACGCACATGACTACGAACACACCGCTTCAATCGCGCAGTGGGAGTATGCGGGGATTGTCACCGAAGTGACTGAAGACGCCTTTCTGGTCGAGGTGAAGAACAAGCTGGAACCGGGCGACGTGTTGGATTTTGTCTCGCCCATCTCACGCGATACGGTTCTGCTGCGGGTCTACGATTTTGAGCGCGCGTCTGATGGCAAGCGGCTGGATGTCGTGCATGGCAGCACGAAAACTATTATCCGACTGCCTTTCACCCTGTTCGATCACGAAGACATTGACGATCTGCGCGCGCGCTTCCCGGTTTACTCGGTTCTGCGCAAGGAACGCGCCCTGACCGATGAACACTGGAGCCGCATTCGTTTCGACAAACTGGTTCAAGGGCTGGAAACCACGGGCCGCGACAACCCAACGGCTTATGCCCGTCGTCGTGACGAACTGGTTGAAAAGATCGGCGAAGATGGCAATGAACGCCGGTTCAAGACCAACCGTATCGGCACCGAAGGCTGCTGTGGCAAGGGGTGCAACGGGTGCCTGATCTTCTGGCAGGATGAGAAATACGCGCTAGCTCGAGAAGTCCTGTCAAAACGCAAACAAGGCGAACAACTCAGCCGCCGCGAGGCGACGGAACTGAAGCTACCGGGCGAACCGGCCTGATCCGGTTCATTCGCTCTTGCGATACTCCTCCGGCACGTAAAACGTATAGTCGCGATCCGCCACCTGTTCGTGGCAGACATGGCAATAAGCGACTTCACCGGCGCGATCACCCAAAGTGTCGCCAAAAACCGAGCCGTCCGGCAGGACCATGATATAACGCCAATCCGCTGTATCCGGGTTCACCCCGTTTGCCAGTTTCTCCATTATGAACATGGCACCTGGATGTATGCGACCTTCATCCGTCACCGTCATGCTGTCTTTGGCCAGAACCGAACCCATTGGCAGTTCCTCGCCTTCCTGCAAAGTCGCATAGTTATGAGCCATGCGGTTGGCATAACTGTTCACAAACCGCTGGCCATGAGTTGCCGAAATATAGGGTGCATCGTTGAACAGCGGCCAGCTTTGGTAGTTCAGGATCAGGTCCAGTTGCGCCGCTGCATAGCCGCGCGCCATTCGACGATTGAGCGACTTGTAATGCCTTAATGCCTCTTCCTTGCTCAGCTCAGCAGGGTTTTCGATTGCGATATGAGCGTTTTCACTGTCAGCAAAGGCCAGGCCAGAGCCTGTGGCCAATACAAGTACAGCGGTTCCGCTTCGGATAATTCTCAAAAAACTTTGGTTCATAATAGTGGCCCACCTGAAAATCAGTTCGCCTGTGCACCGCCTGACGGCGCATCTGTAAGTCTAGCGGCACCGCAATAACTTGCCAGCATTGGCCCGGTCAGTTCACCGTCTTGTGCATCGATTTGAAAAAGCACATGCCAGTGGCGGGCATGGGAAACATAGCAAATTATGCATGTGGTTTCAGCACCTGAAACATTAAGTTTACAGGCACACTTATGGCGTGCAGACCGCAGTTGAAATCACCTGTTACGTGATCTGATCAATCCGGGCCCGAGAAGGAAAAACCTTATTGGCTCAACCCTGTTTCGGCCTCGATCTGTTTGCGCGATTTGCGGGCGCGTTCGGTTGCCGATTTAAGTTGTCCACAGGCCGCCATGATATCCTCACCGCGCGTCTTGCGAATGGGCGATGCATAGCCCGCGTGGTAGATAATATTCGCAAAAGCCCGGATACGGTTGTTCGAGCTGCGCTTATACGGCGCGCCGGGCCATTCGTTGAACGGGATCAGGTTGATCTTGGCCGGGATGTTGTGACGCTTGATGTGATCGATCAGGCGGTGTGCATCCTCATCACTGTCGTTGACGCCATCCAGCATCACGTATTCAAAGGTAATCCGTTCCGAGTTCGACGCATTGGGATAGCTGGCCAGCGCCTGCAGCAATTCTTCAATGTTCCAACGCTTGTTGATCGGCACCAGCACGTCGCGGGTCTCATCCGTGGTGGCATGGAATGAGATCGCCAGCAAACAGCCGATTTCCTCAGCCGTGCGCGCGATCTCGGGCACCACGCCCGACGTCGACAGCGTGATACGGCGGCGCGACAGGGAAATCCCTTCGGGATCCATGGCAATTTTCATCGCGTCGCGGACGTTTTCGAAATTGTAAAGCGGCTCGCCCATACCCATCAGAACGATGTTCGACAGCAGGCGCGTTTCATCCTTGGGCGCGCCGGGGGTGGGCCATTCGTCAAGATCATCGCGAGCCATCATGACCTGACCGACGATCTCGGCCGCTGTCAGGTTGCGCACCAGTTTCTGCGTGCCCGTGTGGCAGAACGAACAAGTCAGCGTGCACCCGACCTGAGACGAGATACAGAGCGTGCCGCGATCTTCTTCGGGGATATAGACGACCTCAACCTCATGCCCGCCTGCGATACGGCACAGATACTTGCGAGTGCCATCCTCAGAAACCTGACGTGTTACGACTTCGGGGATTTCGATCACGAAATGCTCGGCCAGTTGCGCGCGGTAGGCTTTGGCCAGATTGGTCATCTCTGCAAAGTCGCGCACACCCCATTGATAAATCCACTGCCAGATCTGACCGGTGCGCATCTTTGCCTGCTTTTCTGGCGTGCCATGTTCGATCAGAACGGCACGTAACTGGTCACGGGTCAGCCCGACAAGGTTAATCTTGCCCTCAGGCAGTTTGCGAGGGAGGGTCAGGACATCTTGAGTGATCGGCGCTTTGGGCGACATTTTGGGCTCTCTGAGGCGTATCTCGAAGGATTCTGGCTTGGGATGCGCCTCTATATAGGAACCTGCGCAAAGATCAAAAGGATTCGTCACATCTGGCGGGCTTGCACAGAAAAGCCGCAGTAACAGTGTCACTGCGGCCTTCGACTTGTTTCAATCCGTGCAGATCAAAGCCGGGTCAGACACCTGCCGGCGGGATGAAGCAGTCTTCAGCATCCAGAGTTTTGACCGGGTCTTCTGGTCCGCATTGTTCGCCAGTCACCGGATAGGTCTCACCTGTATTGTCGCAAGCGCTCAGCAGCACAGCCGAGATCATCATCAGTGCGGCAAGAGATTTGTTCAGCATCAGCCCAACTCCTTCGTTTCCTTTGAACTAATTAGTTCAAAAAGAGCGAGAGCTTACTTTGATGCGGATCAAGTGCGGGCGCGAACGTAGCGTAATGCTGGCGCGCCGGACGGCATAAAGAAGAAAAGCCCCGCCATACTGACGGGGCCTGCACCGAAATACGCTGACTTATTTGGTGCAGCGTTGCTTCGCATCGTCAATTGCCGCAGTAAAGCCCAGCAACGAGAACGTGTCTTTCGTCTGCGTCCCGCGTTCCGAGCGCGCCGTCAGAACAGCCTCGTTCCCGCGCTTCATCGCTTCGATCACTTTGGGTTCCTGCCCTTGTGTCGAAGGCCAGGCCCATTCGCCATCGGTTATGAATTCGAATTCGGCGTCGTCGATCTTGACGTTGACGGTCGAACCCGCTGCAAAGGGATACCCACCCGTAAACGACACGGTTCCGTTCACTTCCTCACCGGGCCGGAACACCACGAACAGCAAAATGTCACTACGCCGCACGGACACCACGCGACCGCCGCGCGTATTGACGGTTTCATCCGGGGTTGCAACGCTCCAGCATTCTGTTGGGTCTTCTTCGACAAAGACGCTCCAATCCGTCTTCACGGCAACACGGTTGGTGCTGCTTGCCTGCTGAGCGATTGCAGTTGTCGTGACCGTCCCTGCCAAAGACAGGCCCGCAATCACACGAACGAGCATTGATCCCATTTGTCCAGCCTCCTAGCTCGACCCATACCTCAAACCCATCGGATATGGCTGCGAACCCTTCTGGCCCGTCTATTCCGTTGCGCATTCCGATGATTGCCGACATACACACACTAACGCAGATTTCGCCACAGGCGAAAGGGCGATTGGCAGAATTTTGCGCATAATTTCGGAGGTCCAGATGACGCAACCCGTACCAATGACAGAACTGTGGCGTGGGTCTTTGCTGGAAAGCCTGCATCTGGGTCACGCAGTCATTTGTGATGACACGGGTCAGATCGTGCGCAGCTGGGGCGATCCAAGGGCTGTGGTCTATCCACGGTCTTCGGCCAAGATGATCCAAGCGCTTCCTTTGGTGACATCGGGTGCTGCGGCGAAATACGGGTTGAACAGCGAACATCTTGCACTCGCTTGCGCCTCACATAATGGTGCCGCGATCCACACAGATCGGGTAACAGCTTGGCTGGATCACCTGGGGCTGACCGAGCATGATCTGCGCTGCGGCCCACAGGAACCGGCGGACACCGCTGCGCGGGACCGGCTGATACTGGCTGATGATACGCCTTGCCAGATCCACAACAATTGCTCGGGCAAACACTGCGGATTTCTGACATTGGCTCAGCACATGGGCGCAGGGCCGGAATATCTGGAAATTGACCACCCGGTGCAACAGGCGTGTCTTTCAGCCGTCGAAGAGACAACCGGTGAAACCAGCCCCGCCTATGGCATCGACGGGTGTTCTGCTCCGAATTTCGCGACCTCACTAGCGGGGTTGGCACGGTCGATGGCGTGGTTTGCAAGCGCGGCAGACCGCTCGGACCGGTCCAGCGATGCGGCGGCACAACTGGTTGCGGCCATGGTCAAGCACCCCGAACTGGTCGCCGGTGAGACCCGCGCCTGCACCGAACTGATGCGCGCAATGAACGGTCGCGTCGCCATCAAGACCGGGGCCGAGGCCGTCTTTGTAGCCATCATCCCGGAAAAACGCATGGGCGTTGCGCTGAAGATCACCGACGGCACGACCCGCGCCAGCGAATGCGCGATTGCCGCCATTCTAGTCAGCCTTGGCGTGCTGGAGGCCGATCACCCGGCCACCCGCAAATTCATGAACGCCACACAATACAGCCGTCGCGGGCTGGAATGCGGTGTGATCAAACCTGCGCCGGGCTTCCCCGGCTAAGGTCCTCACATCTCGATCTCATGCACCTCGGCCACTTCGACCGAGCCTGAACCGTTGACGACCATCGGACAGCCCTTGGCCATCGCTGTCGCTGCGTCGATGCTGTCGGCCTTGATCACCGTAAAGCCCGAGGCCGGGTTCGCACCGCCATTATCAACGACCCCGCTGCTGCTGACGGTATAGGACTGGCCCACCGGGTTACCCGGGATCTCCAGCGCCTCACCCATGTCCTGAAACCAAGCACCCCAGGCGGCCATGGTCGCCTCAATCTCGGCGGGGTCGGTTGGGGTGTGACCCCCATGATAGACAAACAAAAATTGGGGCATGTCGCTCCTCCCTGATGAAAACCTATTTGCAAAGTGCTTCGAGTTTACGCAGCGAAGATGTCCAACCCTGATTGTGGTTGGCCGCCGCATCGGCATCGGCCAGTTCCCGGTGATCCAGTGTCAGTCGTGATCCGGTGCTTGTTGCCGCGACCGACAAGGTGACGTGGCTTTCGTTGCCGCGCTGGTCCTGATCATCATGCCAGCCCCAAGTAAAGCCCACTGAATTGGGTGGATCGACATGGGTCACATGGCCTGAAACCTTGTATTGCTGTCCCTCGCTGTTTTCCATAACCGAATACCATGGGCCTGTTCGTGAAAAATCCAGATTGTGTTCGGGCACGTGCATTCCTTCGGGACCCCACCACTGCAACAACCTGCTGCCGTCGCTGATCCAAGCAAACAAATCTTCAGGGGTGACGGGGAAGTCCCGCTCCAGTTTCAGGTCGGCCATGATTTCTCCCTTTCGATAATGTCACTCAGACGATCGAGGCTGCTTTCCCAGAATTGACGTTTGGATATGGTCCAATCGGCAATCATCCGCAGCCCTTCGGCCCGGACAGAATACATCCGCTGCGTGCCCTGGACGCGCTGCTGCACCAAACCAGCTTCACGCAAGACCTTTAAATGGCGCGAGATCGCAGCCCCCGAGACACCTCGCCCTTCGATCAGGTCACCGGCAGGCAGTTCACCCTGTTCCATCAATTGTTCAACAATCGAGAATCGGGTGGCGTCAGACAATGCTGAAAAGGCGGTCAGAAGCGTGCTCATGACCACTATTTAACATAAATGTTAAATAAAAGATAGCCTCGGTTATTCGTAGGCAAAGTCAGCGCGACTGTACCCTTGCAGGTAAAGCAGCGCCGTCAGGTCACCGTGATTCACCCGCACGTCGCATTGAACCGCCACCGAAGGCTTGGCATGAAGGGCAACCCCGGTCCCCGCCCGGCCCAGCATTCCAAGGTCATTTGCCCCGTCGCCCACTGCCATCACGTCATTTTCAGACAGGCCAAGCCGAGTTGAGATCTGTTCCAGTGCTTCGATCTTGGCCTGACGTCCCAAAATCGGACGCGCCACATCGCCCGTCAGTTTCCCGTCTTCAGCCAACAGCGTATTGGCCCGGTTTTCATCAAAACCCAGCAACTCTGCCACCCGTGCCGTAAAGGCTGTGAATCCGCCCGATACCAACGCAGCATAGGCACCGTTCGACCGCATCGTGGCCAACAATGCCTTACCACCGGGCATGAGGGTGATCCGTTCGTTCAGAACTTTGCCAATGACGCTTTCATCCAAATCCTTGAGCAAACCGACCCGTTCGATCAGCGCCCCCTCAAAGTCCAGCTCTCCGTTCATGGCTCGGGCAGTGATGTCCTTGACCCTGTCTCCCACACCGGCTTCATCCGCCAGTTCATCGATGCATTCTTGCTGGATCATCGTGCTGTCCATATCGGCCAGCAGCATCTTTTTGCGCCGCCCTTCTGCAGATTGCACGATCAGGTCGACACCCATGCCCTGCAAGTCCGCCCAGACGTCCCAGCGATTGTCGGGCATGTCGCTTAGTTCAAACTCTACCGCCTCATCCGGGCTGAGCCAGACAACATCCCCACCACCCCACGCATTGCGCAACGACTCGGGCAGGGCGCGGTCCAGCGAAGGCGCTGCAGGATTGGTCAGCAAAGTTGCGACATACATATTCATTCTCCAATACCTTGCGCGTGTGCGTCAAATTAAGGGGTCAAAAGACTGCGTCCTTTTTCAGTCAGTTCCCAACAGGTCTGCCCCTCAAACACGGCCACACCCACCGGACGCCCATAGCCCGCGCCTGTATCCAGGTTGACGCGATTTCCATAATGCTTCGCCTGATCCACTGGCGTGTGACCATGCACGATCAGCTTGGGATGCGGACCTCGATGGTTGTGAAATTCCTGCCTGATCCAGACCAGATCACTTGCCCGTTGTTCGTTGAGCGGCATGCCCGGGCGAATGCCCGCATGAACAAAAGCAAGCTCGGGCGTTTGGTGCATCAACACCAGATCGCGCAGGAAGGTCAGGTGCGATTTCGGCACTGCCCCCTTTGCCATCCGGTGCAAGTCTTCCAACCGTATTTGACCTTCAAACTCCACTCCGTAACTGCGCAATGTCTCGATTCCGCCCAACCGGTCATGTAGCCAGTGATACCCCACAAGTAGATGCGGATCGTGGCGCGGGATGTCTTCCATGAACCAGGCGAACATACGGTCGTGATTGCCCAGCAGGGTGATCCAGTTCCGACCCGCATCACGCCCGGTGATCAGGTGATCAATCAAGCCCCGACTATCGGAGCCGCGATCCACATAATCCCCTAAAAACACCACCTGAGCATCCGGGCCACCATCATGTTGGATCAGAGAAAGTGCGCGCTCTAGCTCGGCCACCTGCCCGTGCAAATCGCCGATTACATAGACAGGCTGTGTCATAGACATCCTCCGCCAGTAAGCTTCCGCTCGCTTGTGCCCCAGATCGCGGCTCCAGAGAACAAAGGACCCGGATCTTTTCAAAACCGGGTCCTGAACTGTTTCTCAAACTCAACAGGCCACGTCAGGCGACATCAAACACCAATGGTTTGATCTGCGTGAACAAGCCCGTTTCCGCCAGCTTGGCGCGTGCCTCGGCCGGAACCGGTTCGTCCACGTAAAGCAGCGCAATGGCTTCGCCGCCTGCCTCGGATCGACCAAGGGTAAAGTTCGCGATGTTGACGTTGTTCTCACCCATGGTCTGACCGAGTGCACCAATGATACCCGGCACATCTTCGTTGGTCGTGTACAGCATATGAGCGCCGATCTCGGCATCGATATTGATGCCCTTGATCTGGATAAAGCGCGGCTTGCCGTCGCTGAACACAGTGCCCCCGATCGAACGTTCGCGCTTATCGGTTACAACGGTGACTTTGATGTAGCCCTCAAACGCGCCCGACTTGTCCTGATTGGTGGTCGAGATTTTGATCCCGCGTTCCTTGGCGACAACCGGGGCTGAAACCATATTCACCTCGGGATTGAACTTCTTCATGATCCCCGCGACCACTGCGCAGTTCAGCGCCGCCAGGTTCATTTCAGCGGCCACACCATCGTAAAGGATGTTGATCGCCTTGACCGGCTCATCTGTCATCTGGCCGATGAAGCTGCCCAAATGCCCGGCCAGCTTGATCCAGGGGCCCATGACCTTGGCCTCTTCCGCAGTGACGCTGGGCATGTTCAGCGCATTCTCAACCGCGCCGGTCAGCAAGTAGTTCGAGATCTGCTCAGCCACCTGCAATGCTACGTTTTCTTGCGCTTCAGTCGTGGCCGCACCAAGGTGGGGCGTGCAGACCACGTTGGGCAGATTGAACAGCGCGTTTTCCTTGGCGGGTTCCTCACTGAACACGTCAAAAGCCGCCCCGGCCACGTGACCGGATCGCAGCGCTTCGGCCAAAGCGTCTTCATCAACCAATCCACCACGGGCGCAGTTGATGATGCGCACACCTTTCTTGGTTTTGGCAAGGTTCTCGCGGCTCAGAATATTGCGGGTCTGGTCGGTCAGCGGCACGTGCAAAGTGATGAAGTCGGCGCGCGACAGCAACTCGTCCAGCTCGACTTTTTCCACGCCCATTTGCGCGGCTTTCTCTTCGCCCAGATAGGGGTCATAGGCGACGACCTTCATCTTCAGGCCCAATGCGCGCTCGCAGACGATACCACCAATGTTGCCTGCGCCGATCACGCCGAGCGTCTTGTTGGTCAATTCGATCCCCATGAACTTGGATTTTTCCCACTTGCCCGCATGAGTCGAAGTGCTGGCCTCGGGAATCTGCCGCGCCACGGCAAACATCATCGCAATCGCATGTTCTGCGGTCGTGATCATGTTGCCGAACGGCGTGTTCATCACAATCACGCCTTTCTTCGAAGCGGCATCCTTGTCGATATTGTCCGTGCCGATACCAGCGCGGCCAATAACCTTCAGATTGTCGGCTTTCTCCAGGATGGTCGGTGTGACCTTGGTGGCGGAACGAATGGCAAGGCCGTCGTACTGCCCAATCACCTCGGCCAGCTTGTCTTTGTCCTTGCCCAGATCCGGCATGAAATCCACATCGATGCCGCGATCGCGGAAAATCTGCACGGCGGTTTCGCTGAGCTTGTCAGATACGAGTACTTTAGGGGCCATATCTCTGGTCCTTGAATTGTATGGAAGGTCCGGGCCTGAACCGGCCCGGCAAAAAAGGTCAGGCAGCTTCGGTTTGCGCTGCGATCTCGGCCTCGAAGGCCCAGGCCAACCAAGGCAACATCGCCTCGATATCCGAGGTCTCAACCGTACCGCCGCACCAGATACGCAGACCCGCAGGCGCGTCGCGGTAGGCCCCGATGTCCAGCGCGATATTCTGAACCTCAAGCCGTTTGGCCACAGCCTTGGCGAAGGCGGCTCCGTCCTGAATGCGCGCGTCGGTGAATTTCAGGCACACGGATGTATTCGACCGCGTCGCCGCGTCTTCGGCCAGATTGGCAATCCAGTCATTTTGTGCACAGAACACATGAACCGCATTGGCGCTTGCGTCCGCACGAGCAATCAAACCCTGCAAGCCACCGACCGAGCGCGCCCAGTCCAGCGCAAACAGGTAATCCTCGACCGCCAACATAGAAGGCGTGTTGATCGTGGCACCGGTAAAGATACCTTCGATCAGCTTTCCGCCTTTGGTCAGACGGAAAATCTTGGGCAGCGGCCATGCTGGGGTGTAGCTTTCCAGCCGTTCAACGGCACGAGGGCTCAGGATCAACATCCCGTGCGCCGCTTCGCCACCCAACACCTTCTGCCAGCTAAAGGTGGTGACATCCAGCTTGTCCCACGGCAAGTCCATCGCAAAGGCCGCCGAGGTGGCATCGCAGATTGTCAGACCCTGACGGTCATCTGCGATCCAGTCGCCGTTGGGAACTCGCACGCCAGAGGTGGTGCCGTTCCACGTAAACACGACGTCATTGGCGAAATCGACGGACGCGAGATCAACCAGCTGTCCGTAGTCGGCGGTTTTCACTTCGGCATCGATCTTCAGCTGTTTGACTACATCTGTGACCCAACCGGACCCAAAGCTTTCCCAGGCCAGCATCTCGACCTTGCGTTCGCCCAACAGCGACCACAGCGCCATTTCGACCGCGCCGGTGTCCGAGGCAGGAACGATGCCGATTTTGTAATCTGCCGGAATGCCCAGAATTTCACGCGTGCCTTCAATGGCCGCTTTCAACTTGTCCTTGCCAACAGCAGCGCGGTGCGAACGACCCAGCGCAGCATCGGCCAGCTTGGACAGCTCAAATGTGGGGGGTTTGGCACAAGGGCCCGAGGAAAAACGCGGATTTGCCGGCCGCGTTGCCGGTTGTTCGATAGTCATCTGTATTACCCTTCCAGATACACGCCCCTCGTTGGGGAGGGGTGTCCCACGCACAGAGCTATGGGGGCTTTGCACCTGCAGCAAGCGGAAAAGACGCTTGGCCGGACAAAAACGACATTTGAAGAGGCATCACATCGGAACGCTTGTTTCCGATTGGCGAAAACCCCGCCATTGATTTGGCGGGG